>NZ_JBHUZM010000116.1:0-24869 GCF_042667665.1 Streptomyces sp. NPDC057307
GTCCCGCACCGTGACACGAGGCGCGACCCGCCACGGCGGGTCGCGCCTCGTCGCGTGGCGGCGACCCGCGTACGGGCCCGGCTGCGCTTTCCCGCCCGCGCGGGGGACAATCACCCGGTGGACGCCATGCCAGTACCCGCCGCGCCGCCCCCGGCCCCCGCTCCGGCGGCCCGCGCCCGGCGGCTCCTCGCCCCGCTGGGCACGCTCGCCGGTGTCGTCGCCGCCTTCACGTACGTCGGCCTGGTCGACCCCAACGAGAGCGGCCACTACCCCGTCTGCCCGCTGCTCAGCATGACCGGCCTCTACTGCCCCGGCTGCGGCGGACTGCGCAGCGCCCACGCCGTGGCGCACGGTGACCTCGCCGCCGCCCTCGGTGCCAACGCGCTCGCCGTCATCGGTTACGGCGTCTTCGCCGTGGTCTGGCTCGTGTGGCTGATTCGCGTCGTTCGCGGCACACCGGTCCGGGTCTCGGTGCCACCCTTCTCGGGTTGGGCGGTCGGCGCGGTGATCCTGGTCTTCACCGTGGTACGGAACCTGCCTTTCGGCTCGTCGCTCGCCCCATGAAGTCCCAGGTGACGGGAGGCTCGACCGGCGGATGCGGGCCCTCGGCCCTCCTCCGGATACCATCGACATGGCTGATCCTGATCCATGGCTGAATCCGACACCGTTCCCGGAAGGGGGCCGCTCGCGTGAGTGTGCTCGACGAGATCATCGAAGGCGTACGCGCCGACCTCGCGGAGCGGCAGACGCGCGTCAGCCTTGACGAGCTCAAGGAGCGCGCGGGCAAGGCGCGGCCGGCCAAGGACGGCGTCGCCGCACTGCGCGGCGAGGGCGTCACGGTGATCTGCGAGGTCAAGCGCTCCAGCCCCTCCAAGGGCGCGCTGGCCGCGATCGCCGACCCCGCCGGACTGGCCGCCGACTACGAGGCGGGCGGCGCGGCCGCCATCTCCGTACTGACCGAGCAGCGCCGCTTCGGCGGTTCGCTGGCCGACCTCGAAGCCGTCCGGGCCAAGGTCGACATCCCCGTCCTGCGCAAGGACTTCATCGTCACGGCGTACCAGCTGTGGGAGGCGCGCGCGTACGGCGCGGATCTCGCCCTGCTGATCGTCGCCGCCCTGGAGCAGCCCGCGCTGGTCTCGCTCATCGAGCGCGCCGAGTCCATCGGACTCACCCCGATCGTCGAGGTGCACGACGAGGACGAGGTGGAGCGCGCGGTCGACGCCGGGGCGAGGATCATCGGCGTCAACGCGCGTGACCTCAAGACACTGAAGGTCGACCGCGGCACGTTCGAGCGGCTCGCCCCCGAGATCCCGGACGGCATCGTCAAGATCGCCGAGTCCGGTGTGCGCGGACCGCACGACCTCATCGCGTACGCCAACGCGGGCGCCGACTCGGTGCTCGTCGGCGAGTCCCTGGTCACCGGGCGCGACCCCAGGTCGGCGGTGGCCGATCTGGTCGCCGCGGGCGCCCACCCGGCGCTGCGGCACGGTCGGAGCTGACTCGCCGCATGCCCACCCCGACCGCCTCCGGAACCCTGGCCGCCGTGCGCGTGCCCCACGCGCCCCTGGCGCGCGGGTGCCGTCCGCGCGGCTGCCGGGCCCCGGCCAGGCGCGTGCGCGGACGGCGGGTGCGGTACGTGATCGGTGACGAACCCGGTCAGGTCAACGGCATGCGATGGCGCGGGGCCGCGCTCCGGCGAGGCCCTTCCGAACGCCACCACCGCAGGCCCTAGGTCCGCCGCGGCGGCCACACGTCCGGAAGACCGGGTCAGAACGACCCGCGCCCTCCCCCGCCCACGCGGGGTGCGGGCCCCCTCGCTCATGGCGCATACGGTGCACCCACCCGTTGCTCTACGAGGAGATCATCCGTGACCACCCCATCCTCCGAGTTCTTCATTCCCGACCCCGTGGGACTGAGCCCCGACGCCGAGGGCTACTTCGGCGCGTTCGGCGGCAAGTTCATCCCCGAGGCGCTCGTCGCCGCCGTCGACGAGGTCGCCGTCGAGTACGAGAAGGCCAAGGGCGACCCCGCCTTCACCGCCGAGCTGAACGACCTCATGGTCAACTACACCGGCCGCCCCAGCGCCCTCACCGAGGTCCCGCGGTTCGCCGCCGAGGCCGGCGGCGCCCGGGTGTTCCTCAAGCGGGAGGACCTGAACCACACCGGGTCCCACAAGATCAACAACGTGCTCGGCCAGGCGCTGCTCACCAAGCGCATGGGCAAGACCCGCGTCATCGCCGAGACCGGCGCCGGACAGCACGGCGTCGCCACCGCCACCGCCTGCGCGCTCTTCGGGCTCGAATGCACCATCTACATGGGCGAGATCGACACCGAGCGCCAGGCGCTCAACGTCGCCCGTATGCGGATGCTCGGCGCCGAGGTCGTGCCGGTGAAATCCGGCAGCCGCACCCTGAAGGACGCCATCAACGAGGCGTTCCGCGACTGGGTCGCCAACGTGGACCGTACGCACTACCTTTTCGGCACCGTCGCCGGACCGCACCCCTTCCCCGCGATGGTGCGCGACTTCCACCGTGTCATCGGCGTCGAGGCGCGGCGGCAGATCCTGGAGCGGGCGGGCCGGCTGCCCGACGCGGCCGTCGCCTGTGTGGGAGGCGGGTCCAACGCGATCGGTCTCTTCCACGCGTTCCTCGCCGACGCGGCCGTACGGTTGGTGGGCTGCGAGCCCGCGGGCCACGGCATCGAGACCGGCGAGCACGCGGCGACGCTGAGCGCCGGCGAGCCCGGCATCCTGCACGGTTCGCGGTCCTACGTCCTGCAGGACGAGGAGGGCCAGATCACCGAGCCCTACTCGATCTCCGCCGGACTCGACTACCCCGGCATCGGCCCCGAGCACGCGTACCTCAAGGACAGCGGGCGCGGCGAGTACCGGGCCGTGACCGACGACGACGCCATGCAGGCGCTGCTGCTGCTGTCCCGCACCGAGGGCATCATCCCGGCCATCGAGAGCGCGCACGCGCTCGCCGGGGCGCTGGAGGTCGGCCGTGAGCTGGGGGAGGACGGTCTGATCGTCGTCAACCTCTCCGGGCGCGGCGACAAGGACATGGACACCGCCGCCCGCTACTTCGGGCTGTACGACGGGGAGAGCGCCAAGTGAGCGGGAACATCCAGCTGTTGAGCGACACCCTCGCCGCCGCGAGGAGCGAGGGACGCGCCGCCCTCATCGCCTACCTGCCCGCCGGCTTCCCGACGGTCGACGGCGGCATCGACGCCGTGAAGGCCGTCTTCGACGGCGGAGCCGACGTCGTCGAGGTCGGGCTGCCGCACAGCGACCCGGTGCTCGACGGGCCCGTCATCCAGACCGCCGACGACGTCGCCCTCAAGGGCGGCGTGAAGATCGCGGACGTGATGCGTACGGTCCGCGAGGCGTACGAGGCCACCGGAAAGCCGGTGCTGGTCATGACGTACTGGAACCCGATCGACCGGTACGGCATCGAACGGTTCACCACCGAGCTGGCCGAGGCGGGCGGCGCCGGATGCATCCTGCCCGACCTGCCCGTACAGGAGTCCGACGTGTGGCGGCAGCACGCCGACAAGCACGGGCTGGCCACCGTCTTCGTGGTCGCGCCCAGCAGCAAGGACGACCGGCTCGCGAAGATCACCGCCGTCGGCTCCGGATTCGTCTACGCCGCCTCCCTGATGGGCGTCACCGGCACCCGCCAGTCGGTGGGCGCCCAGGCCCAGGACCTGGTGCGACGGACCCGCGCCACCACCGATCTGCCGGTGTGCGTCGGGCTCGGGGTGTCCGACGCGGCGCAGGCCGCCGAGGTCGCCGCCTTCGCCGACGGCGTCATCGTCGGCTCGGCCTTCGTCAAGCTGATGCTGGACGCCCCCGACCGCGCGGCCGGGCTGGTCGCGGTCCGCGCGCTCGCCGCCGACCTGGCCGAAGGCGTTCGCAAGCGCTGACGGGTGAGGTAGCTCGTACGGGTGGACCTGGGACCGGGGAGGTGCGTACGCGCCTCCCCGGTTCGTTGCTGTGGCGTGAGCGAGAAGAACCGTGAGGCAAAGAGGAGCGCCCGAGAGCGGCTCCAGGAGCAGCGTGAGCAGGAGAAGAGGCGAGAGCGGCGCAAGCGCACCCTGATCGTCTCGGCGGCGGTGGTGGGCGTGCTGGGCGTGGCGGCGGCGATCGGACTCGTCGCCACCAACGCGAACAAGGACAAGGGCGGCAGCGCCGCCGCGGGCCCCGTGCTCGCGCCGTCGGGCGCGCAGGGCAAGGACGAGCTGTCGATCCCCGTGGGCAGGGCCGACGCGCCGTCGACCCTCACCGTGTGGGAGGACTTCCGCTGCCCGGCCTGCGGCCAGTTCGAGAACGCGTTCCGGGACACGATCAAGGAGCTGGAGGAGGCCGGCCAGCTCAAGGTGGACTACCACCTCGCCACGATCATCGACGGCAACATGGGCGGCAGCGGCTCGCTGCGCGCGGCCAACGCGGCGGCGTGCGCCCAGGACGTGGGCAAGTTCGCGCCGTATCACGACACGCTCTTCCAGAATCAGCCGCCGGAGCCCGACGACGCCTTCGCCGACAACGCCAAGCTGCTGGAGCTCGCGGGCAAGGTCGACGGTCTGGAGTCGGCCCCCGGCTTCAAGCAGTGCGTCGAGGACGGCAAGCACGACAAATGGGTGGCGAATTCGAACACCGCCTTCCAGAACGGCGGCTTCAGCGGCACGCCGACCGTCCTGCTCAACGGTGAATCCGTCTTCCCCAAGAAGGGCGGCGAGGACATCACTCCGGCCAACTTCAAGCGGTGGGTCACGGAGGCCAACAAGGGCAAGCAGCCCGGCACCGCACCGGCGACCCCGCCCACCACCGGGGCCTCCCCCTCCTGAATCGACGGCCCGCGCGGGGCCGGTCCCGCGCGGGCTCGTTATCCAGACGTTGCCGGGCGGGTTGCCGTAGGCCCCGCCCGGCACGGTAGCGTCGGAACCGCCATGGACATTGCCTATATCCCCAGTCCGTCGAGCGGCGTGATCCATCTCGGACCACTTCCGCTGCGCGGCTACGCGTTCTGCATCATTCTCGGTGTCTTCGTCGCCGTCTGGTACGGCAACAAGCGCTGGATCGCCCGCGGCGGCAAGGCCGGCACCGTGGCGGACATTTCCGTCTGGGCCGTGCCCTTCGGACTTGTCGGCGGCCGGCTCTACCACGTGATCACGGACTACCAGCTGTACTTCAGCGACGGTAAGGACTGGGTCGACGCCTTCAAGATCTGGGAGGGCGGCCTCGGAATCTGGGGCGCCATCGCCTTCGGCGCCGTCGGCGCCTGGATCGGCTGTCGCCGCCGGGGCATCCCGCTGCCCGCCTACGCGGACGCCATCGCACCCGCGATCGTGCTCGCCCAGGCCATCGGCCGCTGGGGCAACTGGTTCAACCAGGAGCTGTACGGCAAGTCCACCGATCTGCCGTGGGCCGTGAAGATCAGCGAGGGTGTGAACCGCGAGGCGGGCACCTACCACCCGACGTTCCTCTACGAGTCGCTGTGGTGCGTCGGTGTCGCGCTGCTCGTCGTCTGGGCCGACCGCCGCTTCAAGCTCGGCCACGGACGGGCGTTCGCGCTGTACGTCGCCGCGTACTGTGTGGGCCGGTCCTGGATCGAGTACATGCGTGTCGACGAGGCCCACCACGTGCTGGGGCTGCGCCTCAACGTGTGGACCGCGATCGTCGTCTTCGTGCTGGCGGTCGTGTACATCGTGATCTCGGCGCGGATCAGGCCGGGGCGCGAGGAGATCGTCGAGCCGGACCGGGAGACGCTGGTCAAGGGCGGCAAGTCCAAGGACGCGAAGTCCACGGACGGCAAGGACGGCAAGGACAGCGACGCGGCCGACGCCGCCGAGGCCGACGACAAGGTCTCGATCAAGAAGGCGGACGACCCCAAGAGCGCCGGGGCGGACGCCGAAGCCGGTGCCGATGCCGACGCGAAGGTCGACGCCGGGGGCAGTGCCGACACCGCGGCGGCCAAGAACACCTGACCCTGCCCCCCCCGCACACCGCACCACGAAAGGGCCGCCGGGCCTCCTCAGGGGTCCGGCGGCCCTTTCGCGTACCGCTGGGGGCGGTCAGGCCCGCGCGGTCGCCCGCCCGGCCAGGAACAGCGTGCGGTGCGCCGCCGCCACGATCGCCGCGTCGACGAACCGCCCGTCCGGCAGCGCCAGCGCCCCCGTGCCCGTGGCTGCCGCCTCGACGATCTCGGCGGCCGACTCCACCTCGCGCGCCGTCGGCAGATACGCGCGCTCGATCACCGGCAGCTGGCGCGGATGGATCGCCGACCGCCCGAAGAAGCCGAGCGAGCGGCCGTGCGCGCACGAGGCGGCCAGCCCTTCCAGGTCCCGCACGTCGGGGAAGACGGACTGGACGGGCGCCGGCAGACCGGCGGCCCGCGCCGCCACCACGACGCGGCCGCGCGGCCAGTCGAGCCCGGCGTCGTTCCGTACCCCCAGATCGGCGCGGAGGTCGGCCTCGCCGAGTGCGATACCCCGCACGGCGGGATGGGCCGCGGCGATGGCGTGGGCGTTCTCGACGGCCAGGGCGCATTCGAGGAGCGCGTACAGCGGGGTGTCCGGGGCGATGGCGGCGACCCGGTGGATGTCCGAGGCGCGGGTGACCTTCGGCAGCCGCAGGCCGGCCAGGCCGGGGAGCCCGGCCAGCGCGGAGAGGTCGGCCTCGTCGGCGATACGGACATGGACGGGGGTGGAGCCGGGGCCCGCTTCGGGGGAGGTCGAGGCGAGCAGTTCGGCCGTCGCGGCGCGCGCGTACTCCCTGCGGTCGGGGGCCACCGCGTCCTCCAGGTCGACGATCACCGCGTCGGCGCCCGAGGCGAGCGCCTTCTGTACGACGTCGGGCCGGTCCCCGGGCACGTACAGCCAGGTCAGCCGGGTGTGCCCGGACCCCGGTCCGCCGGTCACAGCGCACCCTCCGTACGGAGGGCGGCGATCTCCGGTGCCGACAGACCCAGCTCGGTGAGGACGGCGTCCGTGTCGGCGCCGTGCGGGCGGCCCGCCCAGCGGATGGAGCCGGGGGTCTCGGAGAGCCGGAAGAGGACGTTCTGCATACGGATCGGGCCCAGCTCCGGGTCGGGGATCTCGGTGACGCTGTCCAGCGCCCGGTACTGCGGGTCCTCCATGACGTCGCGGATGTCGTAGACGGGCGCGATGGCCGCCTCCGCCTTCTCGAACGCGGCCATCGCGTCCTCGCGTGAATGCCGGGCGATCCAGTCGCCGACCGCCTCGTCGAGCACGTCGGCGTGCTCGGCCCGCCCGCCGCCGCTGCCGAACCACGGCTCGGCCGCCAGCTCCTCCCTCCCCACGAGGCGCATCACGCGCTCGGCGATCGACTGGGCGGAGGTGGAGACCGCGAGCCAGGAGCCGTCGGCGGTGCGGTAGGTGTTGCGGGGGGCGTTGTTACGGGAGCGGTTGCCGGTACGGGGCTGGACGTAGCCGAGCTGGTCGTACCAGAGCGGCTGCGGCCCCAGCACCGTCAGGATCGGCTCGATGATCGCCAGATCGACCACCTGGCCCCGGCCCGTCGTCGCCCGGCCGTTGAGCGCGGTCATCACGGCGTACGCGGTGGCCAGCGCGGCGATCGAGTCGGCCAGCCCGAACGGGGGCAACGTCGGCGGCCCCTCGGGCTCGCCGGTCATGGCGGCGAACCCGCTCATCGCCTCGGCGAGCGTGCCGAACCCGGGGCGGTGGGAGTACGGCCCGAACTGCCCGAAGCCGGTGACCCGGGCGAGGACCAACCGGGGGTTGACGGCGGCGAGTTCGGCCCAGCCGAGGCCCCATCTCTCCAGTGTGCCGGGGCGGAAGTTCTCGACGATCACATCCGCGTCGGCGGCCAGCCGCAGCAGGACGTCACGGCCGCGCGGGGAGGCGAGATCGAGCGTGATGGTGCGCTTGTTGCGGCCCAGGATCTTCCACCAGAGGCCGACACCGTCCTTCGCGGGGCCGTGCCCGCGCGACGGGTCGGGGCGGGTGGGGTGCTCGACCTTGATGACCTCGGCGCCGAAGTCACCCAGCATGGTGGCGGCGAGCGGACCGGCGAAGAGGGTGGCGAGGTCGAGAACGCGCAGGCCGTGCAGGGGCGGGGGAGTGGTGTGCGGGTCGGCGGTCATGAGGCGGCCTCGTCGATCTCGGAGCGGTACGGCATGGACGTGGACGCCCCGTGGCGTTGGACGCAGAGCGCGGCGGCGGCCGACGCCCAGCGCGTCGCCGCGGCCATCGGACGGCCCTCGCCGATCGCCACGGCGAGCGCCCCGACGAACGTGTCGCCGGCGCCCGTCGTGTCCACGGCGGTGACCTTCGGCGCGGGGACGGTGACGGGCTCGGCGCCGTGCGCCGCGTACAGACAGCCCGCCGCGCCCAGGGTGATCACGACCTCGGGGACCTGACGGAGCAACACCTCGGCCGCGGCGTACGGGTCGGCGACGCCCGCGAGCGCGGCGGCCTCGTGCTCGTTGGGCACCAACAGGTCGGTGGCGGTGAGGAGTTCGGGCGGCAGCGGCTGGACCGGGGCGGGGGTGAGGATCGTCCGTACCCCGTGCCGTCCGGCCGCCCGCGCGCCGTCGAGCACGACGCTCAGCGGGAGTTCGAGCTGGAGGAGCAGCGAGCCGGCGGTGCCGATGAGGGTCTCCTCGCCGGGGCCGAGCGCGGTGAGGGTGCCGTTCGCGCCGGGAACGACGACGATCGCGTTGCCGCCGTCGTCGTCCACGACGATGTGCGCGGTGCCGGACGGGCCTTCGGCGGTGTGGAGGAGGTCGGTGTCCACGCCGGAGGAGGAGAGCGTGTGCCGGAGCCGTACGCCGAACTCGTCGGCGCCGACCGCGCCGATCATCGCCACGTCGCCACCCGCGCGGGCGGCGGCGACGGCCTGGTTGGCGCCCTTGCCGCCGGGGACCGTACGGAATTCACGCCCCGTGACGGTCTCCCCCTGCTTCGGGGCCCGCGCGACGTACGCGACGAGGTCCATGTTGGTGCTGCCGAGCACCACGATGCCGGTCATGGGCGGAGTGCCTCCTGGGTGAGTCGGGCGAGTTCGTCGAAGCCGATGCCGTCGAATCCGACGACGGAGGTGGCGAGCCGGTTCTTGAGCGGCGCAGTCCACCGCTCGGGCAGCCGGTCCGGGTGCCCGGCGAGCAGACCGGCGACGGAACCGGCGGTCGCCCCGTTCGAGTCGGTGTCCCAACCACCGGACACGGCGCGGCAGATGGCGCCGGTGAAGTCGCCGTCGGCGTGGGTCAGGGCGGCGGCGAGGAGCGCGGCGTTGGGGACGGCGTGGACCCAGTGGTAGTGGTCGTGGTCGGCGTGCAACCGGTCGACGACGGTGTCGAAACTGTCGTGCGCGCGAGCGGTCTCGACGGCGTCGCGTACGGCCTGCGCGAGGCGCGAGCGCGGGGGTACGACGGCCAGGCCCTGCCGGAGGGAAGCGTGCACGTCCGCGCCGCCGCCGGCCGCGGCGATGGTGCCCGCGACGAACATCGCGCCGTACACACCGTTGGCGGTGTGCGTCAGCGCCGCGTCCCGGTGCGCCTGGGCGGCGGCCGACGCGGGGTCGCCCGGGTGCGCCCAGCCGTGGACGTCGGCGCGGATCGCCGCGCCGATCCACTCCCGGAACGGGTTGTGGTGCCGGGCGGTGTCCGGCGGCTCGATCCCGGAGAGCAGATTGCGGTACGCGACGCGCTCGGCGGTGAACGTACGCCCCGCGGGCAACTCGTCCAGCCAGAGGCGGGCGACGTCCGAGGTGCGGAAGGCGCGGCCGTACCGCTGGAGCAACAGCACATTGAGAAGCGGGTAGTTGAGGTCGTCGTCCTCGGGCATGCCGTCGATGTTCTCGGCGAGGGAGTTGCCGGCGGAGCGCCGGTTCCAGGGGTGCGCGGCGGCGAGGTCCGGGGGGAGGCCCTTGGCGGTGAACCAGGTGGTGAGGGGCCAGTTGCCGGTGGCGCGGGCGAGTTCGCGGATGGCGGGGAGTCCGAGCTTCTCGACGGGCTTCCCGAGAAGGCATCCGGCGGCGCGGCCGAGCCAGGCGGCGTGCAGCTGGTGGGCGTTGAGGCTTTCCCCGATCCCGCCCCTTCCCGAAACCGGGGGCGGGCCCCCGGACCCCGGTGGGGTGGTCGTGGCCGTCGGCCACCCGTCGCCGCACGCGCGCACGATCTCCGCCAGCGCCGTCGGTTCCTTCGCTGCCAACGGCGTTGGCAGGTGGGCCAGTTCGTCCAGCAGTGTCAGGGCCAGTGCGCGCAGTTCCGGGGGTGCCGGTGGGGTGGACGCGCCCGCGCGGGGCGGGGACGGGGGGCCGCCCGACGTGTGCCAGGTGGTGGCGACCGCCGACGCGTCGCGGCCGTCCTCGGAAGCCTGGCGGAGTTCATGGCCCAGCAGGTCCTCCGGCTGGACCCAGGTCACCCGCAGCAGCGGCTCCGTCATCGCGCCACCGTCAGCGCGTCGAAGGCCGACTCATGGGTGCGGCGGCGGGCCGAGTCCCGTGCGTAGACCTCGTACGCGACCTCCGTCAACGTCCGCCCCGGGCCGCGCAGATCGAGGCGGCTCGCCTCCGCGACCTGCTCCGACCACTCCGCCGGGACCGTCGACTCGCCGGACAGCGCCCCGGCCACCGCCCCGCTCATCGTGGCGATCGAGTCGCAGTCGCGGCCGTAGTTGACCGAACCCAGCACCGTACGGCGGTAGTCGCCGTCGCCGATGAGCAACATGCCCAGCGCGACGGGCAGTTCCTCGATGGAGTGCAGCCGGGAGGGCCGGCGCGCGCCGAGGGACGGGGCGCGGTAGTCGGGGCCCACCGTGTCGAACGGCGCGACGGCCTCCCGCAAGGGACGCAGCGCGGGCTCGAAGTCCTCGTAGGCGGCGGCCACTTCGCACACCGCCTCGATCGCGGCACGCGTCCCGTCCTTCGCGAGCGCCAGGCACGCGTCGACGACACTCGTCGGCGTCGCCCCCGGCACACACGCCGCCGCGACCGCCGCCGCGAGGACTCCGGCCGCCTCCCTGCCGTACGAGGACTGGTGCGCGCCGGCGACGTCGACGGCCTCCGCGTACGCCGCCGCCGGATTGGCCGCGTTGACGAGCCCCACCGGCGCCATGTACATCGCCGCACCGCAGTTGACGATGTTCCCGGCGCCCGCCTCGCGGGGGTCGACGTGCCCGTAGTGGATACGGGCGACGAGCCACTTCTCGGCGAGGAAGATCCGCTGCAGCGGCAGCGCCTCCGCCTCCAACTCCGGGATCCAGCGCGGTGTGGAGATCAGATCGGGGACGAGATGGTCGGCGACGGCGTACGCGTCGAGGTGGTCGCGGACCGTGTCGTACACCCGGACCAGGGCGTGCGTCAGCAAGGTGTCGTCGGTGACGTGGCCGTCGCCCTTGTGGTACGGGGCGATGGGCCGCGCCGTACGCCAGTCCTCGTTCCACGGACCGACGATGCCGGACACCCGGCCGCCGTGCCGGTCCACGATCTGCTCGGGGGTGTAGCCCTCGACGGGGCCGCCGAGCGCGTCGCCGACGGCCGCGCCGACGAGACTGCCGGTGATCCGGTCTTCGAGGGTCGGTGCGGGGGAGGGCGTGGGGGTGGGCGTCGCGGATGGTGTGAGCGTCGTCATGCCGGAATTGTCCACCCGGGTGCGTCCCGTCGGGGTGAAGCTCGCCGCCCGTGGCGCTACGGGGAGTTGTGGTCCGCCGCGGCGAGTGTGCGCGTCAACAGCCCGGCGAGTTCGACCAGATCCGTACCGGCGAGGCGGGGCAGCGCGCAGCCCGCCAGGGTGCGGCAGGCGTCGCGCCAGGTCGGGGGTACGGCCGTGCCGCCGCCGAGCGCCCCGGTCAGCGCGCCGGCGAGCGCGGGCGCGGAGTCCGCGACGCGTGAGAGGCAGGCGGCGGCGGGTACGGCGGCGGAGACGCTGCCGCCGGAGGCGACGGTCAGGGCGAGGGCGACGGGGACGGTTTCCGCAGCCGCGATGCCGTAGCTGTAGACGTGGTCGACGATCTGATGCTCCAGCAGCGGGACCAGTGCGAACGCGCCGGCCGGCTCGTGCGCGAAGTCCCTCGCCAGCTTGACGGCGTGCTGGGCGTTGCGGCCGATCTCCGTGCTGTCCGGGAGCTGTTCGAGCGCGGCGGCGACGGCCGCCTCGGTGTCGGCCCCGCCGAGCGCGGCGGCGACGGCGGCGGCCATCGCGCGGGCGCCGTGCACCCCGTCGCCGTCCTGCGTGTAGCGGGCGTCGAACTCGGCGAGTTCGGCGGCGGCGTGCGGCCGTCCCGGATGGACGACGGCCAGCACCACGGCCCGTACGCAGGCCGCGTCGTCGAAGTAGTGCGGGTTGTCGTGGCCGGTCGCGGGCGGGCGCAGTCCGGTGGCGAGATTGCCGAGCCCGGCGCGTACGGAGATCCGGGCGCGGAGCGGCAGCACGGCGGACTCCACCTCGGGCGCCCGGTCCGCCGCGGCGGCGACCTCGCTGGCGAGGGTGTTCCAGGCGAGGTCGACGGCGGCGCGCGTCCGGCGGTCGGCGGGGAGGCCGACGAAGAGATCGCCGAATGCGGTGAGCACGGTCTCGGCGGCGAAGGCGGCCCACTCGGCGTCGTCGGACGGGCCGAGGCGCAGGGGCTCGGGGGGCTGGTTGAGGGCGATGGGTACGGGGAGGGTGGTGGTCGCGTTCTGCTCGGCGAAGGTGTCGAGCTCACGGGTGAGCCGCCGGGTCCACTCGGGCATCCGCGCGGCCCGATGCCGCGCGGCGGGCCACCCGGCGGCATCCCCGGCGGCCAGCCCGAGCAACAGCCCTTCGACCCGGTTCGGCTCGGGGAGGGGCCTGACGCCGGGACGTGTGCGGGTCGCCTGCCGCTCGCCGCCGCCGAGATGCCCACAACGGGGCGCGCCGGCGACGGGGCGGTCGTCGTTCACCGGGCGGACCGGGACCTGTCCGGCGGCGGGCCGGTCGTCGTTCGGCGGTTTGGCCGACAGGCGTCTGCGGATCGGTTCGTCTCCGGTCTCCGACCGGGCGGGGTGCCGCTCGGCGACCGCTTCGTCCCCAGTCCCCGCGCGGGCCCGGCCCCGCCCGCCATACGGATCGTCCCTGGTCCCCACCCCTTCGCCGGCCGGCGCCCCCGCCACCCCCAGCCCCTCCGGCGCCTGAGGACACCCCTGGGCCGAAGCCCGCAGCTCGTCGCCGTCGCCCGCGTACACGGCCTCCGCCCGCAGCTCGTCGTCGTCGCCCGCGTACACGGCCGAAGCCCGCAGCTCGTCGCCCTCGCCCGCGTACTCGGTCCCCGACCCGCCCATCACGCCGCCCCCTGCCCGTCGTCGTCCGGTGTCAGCAGGTCCGCGATGTCCAGGACGTGGTAGCCGCGCATCGACGGCAGGCAGCTGCCGTGGACCGGGCCGATCGCCGAGGACCATTCCTCGGGGATCGCCGCGGCTCCGGACACCGCCCCCGACAGCGCTCCCGCGACCGCCGCCGTGGTGTCGGCGTCGCGGCCCATGTTGACCGCCGTCAGGACCGACGTACGGAAATCCCCGCGGGCCGCCGCGAACGCGCCGAACGCCAGGCCCACCGCCTCCGGCGCCAGGTCCGTCCACGGGTAGCCGCCGATGACGACCGCCGAGCGCACCGCCCGCTCCATGGTCAGTGTGTCGGGGTACTCGCGGCCCGCCGCGACCACCGCGCGGCGCAGGGAGCGGGCCGTCCAGGAGTCCATCGGGATCGCGGAGAGCGCCGCCGCGACCACGGAGGCCGGGCCCGCGCCCGTCATCGCGGCGGCGACACCGGCCGCCACCGCCTGGCCGCCGTAGATGCCCTCGCCGTCGTGGCTGACGGTGCCGTCGACCGCGACGAGGCGGGCCGCCTCGGCCGGGCGGCCCGCGGCGAAGACGCCGAACGGGGCCGCCCGCATCGCGAGGCCGTCGCTCCAGGCGTGCCGGTGCTGGGCGGTGATCGGGGCGGCGAGGCCCCGGCGCAGATTCTCCAGCGTGCCGCGTTCGCTGAAACCGGCTCCCCGGAACGGGCCCTCGTCGAGGTCGGCCAGCCAGTGGTGCCAGGCGTTCTCGACATGGGTGACGGTCAGGGCCGAGCCGTGTCTGGCCAGCAGGAGACCGGAGAAGATCGTGTACTCGGTGTCGTCGGTGCCCGCCGGGCTGTCGGTGACGAAGCCTTCGATACGGCCCCAGCGGCGGCGGATCTCCGAGGGCCGCATGTTCTCGGCGGGCGCGCCCAGCGCGTCGCCGACGGCGAGGCCGAGCAGCGCGCCACGCGCCCGTTCCCGCAGAGCGGCGACACCCGGAACCGGGCCGGAACCGCAGGCGGTCAACTCCATCGCGGGGCCTTTCGCACGCATCGGGCCCCCGGAGAGGTCCCTCTTCCCCGTATGCCTCCCACGCCACGTCCCCGAGGAGTCCGACCTGCGTCGCTGTCACCCGACAGGCCCTTGGTAAGCATGGCTTTCCTTGCTGGCGGGAGCCCCGTTTCGTGCGTACTTTCGAAGCCGTGGCGGGGTGTCCCGCCACCGGGGAACAGCGGGACCAGCAGGGAAAGGGGACAGCCGTGTCCGTCATGGACAACGAGGCGTCGCTCCACGGAGCGCACCGCGACAATCACACGCACCGCGATGTGAACGGCGGCTGGCTGCGTCCCGCGGTGTTCGGCGCGATGGACGGACTCGTCTCGAACCTCGCCCTGATGACCGGTGTCGCGGGCGGCGCCGTCGACCGGCAGACCATCGTCATCACCGGTCTCGCGGGCCTGGCGGCCGGCGCCTTCTCGATGGCGGCGGGGGAGTACACCTCCGTCGCGTCCCAGCGCGAGCTGGTCCAGGCGGAGCTGGACGTGGAGCGGCGGGAGCTGCGCAAGCACCCCAAGGACGAGATGGCGGAGCTGGCCGAGCTGTACGTGTCGCGCGGTGTCGAACCGGACCTCGCCCGCCAGGTCGCGGAGCAGCTCTCGCGGGACCCCGAGCTGGCCCTGGAGATCCACGCGCGCGAGGAGCTGGGGGTCGACCCGGACGATCTGCCGTCGCCCATGGTCGCCGCGGTGTCGTCGTTCGGCTGCTTCGCCCTGGGCGCCCTGCTGCCCGTCCTGCCGTATCTGATCGGCGCCACCGTCCTGTGGCCCGCCGTGCTGGTGGCCCTGGTCGGTCTCTTCGCCTGCGGCGCGCTGGTGGCGCGCGTGACCGCGCGCAGCTGGTGGTACAGCGGTCTGCGCCAGCTCGTCCTCGGTGGTACGGCGGCGGCGCTCACCTACGGCCTCGGGACGCTCTTCGGAGCCGCCGTCTAAGGCGCGTACGGTTGGCAGGAGGGCTGCGCCCGGCTCGTACGGCACCCTTGGACAGACGCCCCACCCGCGACATATTGCGCGGTCGGGGCGGTGCCGTCACTGTGGTGACGAACATCCCTCGACCATCCATCGGCGGTTGCCCCACTCGGGTGGGACACTATGCATGGCGTCACATATCTAGCCGTTACCCGGTTGTTTCGAACGCTTGAACTCCGGGCATGAGCCGTAGGCGCTGCGGGCAAAGAAGCCCGCTCCGCCGTGGTCCGGTGTCCGGCGTTCCGTTCGCCTCCGATCACCTCTGGCCTACCTTCGCCGCCACGTACGGCGGCCACGCACGGCGTCCACATGTTGGAATCAGCTTTCCGCTTCCTGAGCAGCCGACCCATCATGTAACCTGCACGAAATTTTGCCCTGGGCCAACGTCGTCCCTCGGTTCATCGCAAATGCCACGACGACGACGGGAGAGCCGATGCGTTTCGACGCCTGGTCGCCCATGGATGGCCGCCCCGCTGCGCAGGGCATGTATGACCCCCGTAACGAGCACGACGCCTGTGGCGTCGGGTTCGTGGCCACCCTGACCGGTGTGCCCGGCCACGAGATGGTCGAGCAGGCGCTGACCGTACTGCGCAATCTCGAACACCGCGGCGCCACCGGCTCCGAGCCCGACTCCGGCGACGGCGCCGGAATCCTGCTCCAGATCCCGGACGCCTTCCTGCGCGAGGTCACCGACTTCACGCTGCCCGAGGCCGGCTCGTACGCCGTCGGAATCGCCTTCCTGCCCGCCGAGAACCCGGACGAATTCGTCTCACAGATCGAGACGATCGCCGCCGAGGAGGACATCGACGTCCTCGGCTGGCGCGACGTGCCGGTCGCCCCGCAGATGCTCGGCGCCATCGCGCGCGCCACGATGCCGGTCTTCCGCCAGCTGTTCGTCGCCGCCCGCGCCGGGGACGCCGCCCGCACCGGCATCGACCTCGACCGCAAGGCGTTCGTCCTGCGCAAGCGCGCCGAGCGCGAGGCCGGGATCTACTTCCCCTCGCTCTCCGCCCGCACGATCGTCTACAAGGGCATGCTGACCACCGGCCAGCTGGAGCCCTTCTTCCCCGACCTCTCCGACCGCCGCTTCGCGACCGCCGTCGCCGTGGTCCACTCGCGCTTCTCCACCAACACCTTCCCGAGCTGGCCGCTCGCCCACCCGTACCGCTTCGTCGCCCACAACGGCGAGATCAACACGGTCAAGGGCAACCGCAACTGGATGAAGGCCCGCGAGTCCCTGCTCGCCTCCGACGTGTTCGGTGACGACCCCCGCACGCTGGAGAGCACCTTCCCGGTCTGCACCCCCGACGCCTCCGACTCGGCGTCCTTCGACGAGGTCCTGGAACTGCTCCACCTCGGCGGCCGGTCGCTGCCGCACTCCGTACTGATGATGGTCCCCGAGGCGTGGGAGAACCACGACTCGATGGACCCCGCCCGGCGCGCCTTCTACCAGTACCACTCCACGATGATGGAGCCCTGGGACGGCCCCGCCTGCGTCACCTTCACCGACGGCGTCCAGGTCGGCGCGGTCCTCGACCGCAACGGACTGCGCCCCGGCCGCTACTGGGTCACCGACGACGGCCTCGTCGTCCTCTCCTCCGAGGTCGGCGTCCTCGACATCGACCCCGCGAAGGTCGTCCGCAAGGGCCGCCTCCAGCCCGGCCGGATGTTCCTCGTCGACACCGCCGAGCACCGCATCATCGAGGACGACGAGATCAAGGCGACCCTCGCCGCCGAGAAGCCCTACCAGGAGTGGCTGGAAGCCGGCGAGATCGAGCTGGAGGACCTCCCCGAGCGCGAGCACATCGTGCACACGCACGCCTCCGTCACCCGCCGCCAGCAGACCTTCGGCTACACCGAGGAGGAGCTGCGGATCATCCTCGCCCCGATGGCCCGCACCGGCGGCGAACCGCTCGGCTCCATGGGCACCGACAGCCCCATCGCCGCGCTCTCCGCCCGCCCCCGGCTGCTGTTCGACTACTTCACCCAGCTGTTCGCGCAGGTCACGAACCCGCCGCTGGACGCCATCCGCGAGGAGCTCGTCACCTCGCTGCGCTCCACCCTCGGCCCCGCCGGCAATCTGCTGAAGCCGACCGCCGCCGCCTGCCGCAGCGTCACACTGCCGTTCCCGGTGATCGACAACGACGAGCTGGCCAAGCTCATACACGTCAACGCCGACGGCGACATGCCGGGCATGACCGCCGCCACGCTCTCCGGCCTCTACCGGGTCAGCGGCGGCGGCGAGGCCCTGGCCGCCCGCATCGAGGAGATCCGCGCCGAGACCGACGCCGCCATCGAGGGCGGCGCGCGCATCATCGTGCTCTCCGACCGGCACTCCGACGCCGAGCACGCGCCCATCCCGTCGCTGCTGCTCACCGCCGCCGTGCACCACCACCTCATCCGCACCAAGCAGCGCACCCAGGTCGGACTGCTGGTCGAGGCCGGCGACGTACGCGAGGTGCACCACGTCGCGCTGCTCATCGGCTACGGCGCCGCCGCCGTCAACCCGTACCTCGCCATGGAGTCCGTCGAGGACCTCGTCCGCGCGGGCACGTTCATCGAGGGCCTGGAGCCCGAGCAGGCCATCCGCAACCTGATCTACGCCCTCGGCAAGGGCGTCCTGAAGGTCATGTCCAAGATGGGCATCTCCACCGTCGCCTCCTACCGGGGCGCACAGGTCTTCGAGGCCGTCGGCCTCGACGAGGCTTTCGTGGAGAAGTACTTCAGCGGTACGGCGACCAAGATCGGCGGCGCCGGGCTCGACATCGTCGCCCAGGAGGTCGCCGCCCGCCACGCCAAGGGCTACCCGGCCTCCGGCATCTCCGCGTCGCACCGCGCGCTGGACATCGGCGGCGAGTACCAGTGGCGCCGCGAGGGCGAGCCGCACCTCTTCGACCCGGACACGGTCTTCCGGCTCCAGCACGCCACGCGCAACCGCCGCTACGACATCTTCAAGCAGTACACGGACCGGGTGAACGAGCAGTCCGAGCGCCTCATGACGCTGCGCGGACTCTTCAACTTCGACTCCGGCCGCGAGCCGGTCGCCCTCGACGAGGTCGAGCCCGTCTCCGAGATCGTCAAGCGCTTCTCCACCGGCGCCATGTCGTACGGCTCCATCTCCGGCGAGGCGCACGAGACCCTCGCCATCGCGATGAACCAGCTCGGCGGCAAGTCCAACACCGGCGAGGGCGGCGAGGACGCGGACCGGCTCCACGACCCGAGGCGCCGCTCCTCCATCAAGCAGGTCGCCTCCGGCCGCTTCGGCGTCACCAGCGAATACCTCGTCAACGCCGACGACATCCAGATCAAGATGGCCCAGGGCGCCAAGCCCGGCGAGGGCGGCCAGCTGCCCGGCCACAAGGTCTACCCGTGGGTCGCCAAGACCCGGCACTCCACCCCCGGCGTCGGCCTCATCTCGCCGCCGCCGCACCACGACATCTACTCCATCGAAGACCTCGCCCAGCTCATCCACGACCTCAAGAACGCCAACCCGGCCGCCCGCATCCACGTGAAGCTGGTCTCCGAGGTCGGCGTCGGCACGGTCGCCGCCGGTGTCTCCAAGGCCCACGCCGACGTGGTCCTGATCTCCGGACACGACGGCGGTACGGGCGCCTCCCCGCTCACCTCGCTCAAGCACGCGGGCGGCCCCTGGGAGCTGGGCCTCGCCGAGACCCAGCAGACCCTGCTGCTCAACGGGCTGCGCGACCGCATCGTCGTCCAGACCGACGGCCAGCTCAAGACCGGCCGCGACGTCGTCGTCGCCGCGCTGCTGGGCGCCGAGGAGTTCGGCTTCGCCACCGCGCCGCTCGTCGTCTCCGGCTGCGTCATGATGCGCGTCTGCCACCTCGACACCTGTCCGGTGGGCATCGCCACCCAGAACCCGGTGCTGCGCGAGCGCTTCTCCGGCAAGGCCGAGTACGTCGTCAACTTCTTCGAGTTCATCGCCGAGGAGGTCCGCGAGCTCCTGGCCGAGCTGGGCTTCCGCACTCTCGAAGAGGCCGTCGGCCACGCCGAGTTCCTCGACACCGAGCGGGCCGTGAACCACTGGAAGGCACAGGGCCTGGACCTCAAGCCCCTCTTCCACGTACCGATCCTGGGAGCCGGCGCCGTACGCCACCGCACCGTCGAGCAGGACCACGGCCTCGCCAAGGCGCTCGACAACCAACTGATCAAGCTCGCCGCCGACGCGCTCGGTGCCGAGAGCGCCGAGGCCGCCCAGCCGGTCCGCGCGCAGATCGCCATCCGCAACATCAACCGCACCGTCGGCACGATGCTCGGCCACGAGGTGACCAAGAAGTTCGGTGGCGCGGGCCTGCCCGACGACACCATCGACATCACCTTCACCGGCTCCGCGGGCCAGTCCTTCGGCGCCTTCCTGCCCCGCGGCGTCACGCTGCGCCTGGAGGGCGACGCCAACGACTACGTCGGCAAGGGCCTCTCCGGCGGCCGCGTCGTCGTCCGCCCCGACCGGGGCGCCGACCATCTCGCCGAGTACTCGACCATCGCGGGCAACACCATCGCGTACGGCGCGACCGGCGGCGAACTGTTCCTGCGCGGCCGCACCGGCGAACGCTTCTGCGTCCGCAACTCCGGCGCCACGGTGGTCTCCGAGGGCGTCGGCGACCACGGCTGCGAGTACATGACCGGCGGCCACGCCGTCGTACTCGGCGAGACGGGACGCAACTTCGCGGCCGGCATGTCCGGCGGCGTCGCGTACGTCATCGACCTCGACCCGGACAACGTCAACGCCGGCAACCTCGGCGCCGTCGAGACCGACCTCTCCGCGACCGACAAGGAGTGGCTGCACGACGTCGTGCGCCGCCACCACGAGGAGACCGGCTCCACCGTCGCCGAGAAGCTGCTGACCGACTGGGACACCTCCGTGGCCCGCTTCAGCAAGATCATCCCTTCCACCTACAAGGCAGTGCTCGCCGCCAAGGACGCCGCTGAGCTGGCCGGTCTCTCCGAGCAGGAGACCACCGAGAAGATGATGGAGGCGGCGACCAATGGCTGACCCCAAGGGCTTCCTGACCACCGGGCGTGAGACGGCCAAGACCCGCCCCGTGGAGGAGCGCAAGAAGGACTGGAACGAGGTCTACGTTCCGGGCTCGCTGCTCCCGATCATCAGCAAGCAGGCCGGGCGCTGCATGGACTGCGGCATCCCCTTCTGCCACCAGGGGTGTCCGCTCGGCAATCTCATCCCCGAGTGGAACGACTACGCCTACCGCGAGGACTGGACGGCGGCGAGCGAGCGCCTGCACGCCACCAACAACTTCCCGGAGTTCACCGGCCGGCTCTGCCCCGCGCCGTGCGAGTCCGCGTGCGTCCTGGCCATCAACCAGCCCGCCGTCACCATCAAGAACGTCGAGGTCTCCATCATCGACAAGGCGTGGGACAACGGCGACGTCGTCCCACGCCCCCCGGAGCGGCTGTCCGGCAAGACCGTCGCCGTCATCGGCTCGGGCCCGGCCGGCCTGGCCGCGGCCCAGCAGCTCACCCGGGCCGGCCACACGGTCGCCGTGTACGAGCGCGCCGACCGCATCGGCGGCCTGCTGCGCTACGGCATCCCCGAGTTCAAGATGGAGAAGTCCCACATCAACCGCCGTATCGAGCAGATGCGCGCGGAGGGCACCAAGTTCCGTACGGAGACGGAGATCGGCCGCGACATCGACGCGGCGAAGCTCCGCAGGCGCTACGACGCCGTGGTCATCGCGGCCGGCGCCACCGTCTCCCGCGACCTGCCCGTGCCCGGCCGTGAGCTCAAGGGCATCCACTTCGCCATGGAGTACCTGCCGCTCGCCAACAAGGTGCGCGAGGGCGACCTGACGGTCTCCCCGATCAGCGCCGAGGGCAAGCACGTCGTGGTCATCGGCGGCGGCGACACCGGCGCGGACTGCGTCGGTACGGCGCACCGCCAGGGCGCCGCGTCCGTCACCCAGCTGGAGATCATGCCCCGGCCGGGCGAGGACCGGGCCCCGAACCAGCCCTGGCCGACCTTCCCGATGCTCTACAAGGTCACCTCCGCGCACGAGGAGGGCGGCGAGCGGATCTACTCCGTCTCCACCACCCACTTCGAGGGCGACGCGTACGGCAACGTCCAGTCGCTGCACCTCACCGAGGTCGAGTTCGCCGACGGCCGTCCGGTGCCGAAGCCGGGCAGCGAGCGGACCATCCCCGCCCAGCTGGTCACCCTCGCGATGGGCTTCACCGGCACCGACCAGGAGAACGGCCTGGTCGACCAGTTCGGCCTCGAACTGGACGCGCGCGGCAACATCGCACGGGACGCCGACTACGCGACCAACGTCGACGGCGTGTACGTTGCCGGTGACGCGGGTCGGGGTCAGTCCCTGATCGTGTGGGCCATCGCCGAAGGCCGTTCGGCGGCGCGCGGCGTCGACAGCTATCTGACCGGAGCGAGCGATCTGCACGCCCCGATCCGTCCGACGGACCGCTCACTCACGGTCTGACGGAGAAGAGAACGTCCCGTACAACGGCGTACGGGCGGTGACGGCCCGGGGGACGTCCCCTGGACCCTCCGCAAGACACGGCGCCCGCCAGTCCCCGACCGGACATCGGCGGGCGCCGTGACATGTGTTTCTGATGCTGTGTAATCTCGACGCACCCCCCGCGCCCGTGACGGCCCCGTCGGCCTCGTCGAGTGAACGGCAGCACTCATGACCACAGCGCCCCTCGCGGGAGGCCCCGCGATCAGCCTTCGTAAGGTCGAGGAGACCGCGCCCGCGCTCGTCGAGCACTACCGGGCGGCGGGCGTCTCACTGCGCAAGCACGGCATGAGCGGTCAGCGCGCCGCCGTCTATCTGGTCCTCGACTACTCGGGATCGATGCGCGAGTACTACCAGGACGGCAGCGTCCAGGCATTCGCCGACCGGGTGCTCGGCCTCTCGGCGAATCTGGACGACGACGGTGTCGTGCCCGTCGTGTTCTTCTCCACGGACATCGACGCCGAGACGGACATCGCGCTCGCCGACCACCGGGGCCGTATCGACCGGATCGTGGCCGGGCTCGGGCACATGGGCAAGACCAGCTACCACCTCGCCATGGACGCGGTGATCGACCACTATCTGGACAGCGGGTCCACCGCGCCCGCCCTGGTGGTCTTCCAGACCGACGGCGGGCCCATCAACAAACTCGCCGCCGAGCGCTATCTCTGCAAGGCGGCCGAACTGCCACTGTTCTGGCAGTTCGTCGGCTTCGGGAACAAGCGCAGCTCGCAGTTCAACTTCCTCTCGAAACTTGACGAGTTGGCCGTCCCGCAGAAGCGGTCCGTCGACAACGCGGGCTTCTTCCACGCCGGTCTCGACCCCCGCGAGGTGCCGGACGACGTCCTGTACGACCGGCTTGTCGCGGAATTCCCGCAGTGGCTCGGCGCGGCCCGCGCGCGGGGCATCGTCCGCGGCTGACCGGCCACGACACCGCTCGTACGGCGTTCGATCGGCCCCGGGCGTGTCGGGCCCACGTCGGCCCCGGGGGCGTGCTAGGCTGACTGCGTTGCAGTTTTGGTACCCATGAACTTTATGTGCGCCTGACGGGAATGTTCCTCAGGCGCATTTTATTGTTTTCGCCGGCTTCTCCGGATGGGGCTCAATGCGGCGACGAGGAATCCGTGAAGTGCGGATTCGTCTCTGCACCTGTTTTAGGAGAATGACATGGCTACTGGAACCGTGAAGTGGTTCAACTCGGAAAAGGGCTTCGGCTTCATCGAGCAGGACGGCGGCGGCGCCGACGTCTTCGCCCACTACTCGAACATCGCCACCCAGGGCTTCCGTGAGCTCCAGGAGGGCCAGAAGGTCTCGTTCGACGTCACGCAGGGCCAGAAGGGCCCGCAGGCGGAGAACATCGTCCCGGCCTAATTTCCGGACGCGTACCTCGCAGCCGGGGCCCGCACCTGCACGGTGCGGGTCCCGGCTTGTGCTGTCCACAGGCCCAGGAAGGTTCTTTAACCGAATGACTCGCTCCGAACGCCCGGCCCGCGCACCCCGCCCGGCCGGCAAGCGCCCGGTCAACTCCCGCGCCAAGAGCCCCGCGAAAGGCACGGCAAAGACGCCGGTCCGCCGCGCCGCGCGCCCGCAGGAGTTCACGCTGCCGGAAACCATCACCCCCGCGCTGCCCGCCGTCGAGGCGTTCGACGAGCTCGACATGCCCGCGGCCCTGCTCAAGACCCTCACCTCACTGGGTGTGACCGAGCCCTTCCCGATCCAGGGCGCCACCCTCCCGAACTCCCTCGCGGGCCGCGACATCCTCGGCCGGGGCCGTACCGGATCCGGTAAGACCCTCGCCTTCGGACTCGCGCTGCTGGCCCGCCTCGCCGGCCGCCGCGCCGAGCCGCGCGCGCCGTACGCGATGGTGCTGGTGCCGACGCGCGAGCTGGCGCAGCAGGTCACCGACGCCCTCACCCCGTACGCCACCGCCGTGAACCTGCGCGTGGCGACCGTCGTCGGCGGTCTGTCGATCAGCAAGCAGGCCGGTCAGCTGCGCCGCGGCGCCGAAGTGCTCGTGGCGACGCCCGGCCGGCTCAAGGACCTCATCGAGCGTGGCGACTGCCGGCTGGACCAGGTCACCATCACCGTCCTCGACGAGGCCGACCAGATGGCCGACATGGGCTTCATGCCGCAGGTCACCGCGCTGCTGAAGCAGGTGCGGCCCGACGGGCAGCGGATGCTGTTCTCCGCGACGCTGGACAAGAACATCGACCGGCTCGTACGGCAGTACCTGACCGACCCCGTCGTCCACTCCGTCGACCCCTCCCAGGGCGCGGTCACGACGATGGAGCACCACCTCCTGTACGTCATGGACGAGACGGACAAGAAGGCCGTCACGATGCGGATCGCGGCCCGGGAGGGCCGGGTGCTGCTCTTCCTGGACACCAAGCGGGCGGTGGACCGGCTGGTCAAGCGGCTGCTGGCGAGCGGTGTACGGGCGTCGGGCCTGCACGGCGGCCGGTCGCAGCCGCAGCGCAACCGGACGCTCGACCAGTTCAAGACCGGGCTGGTGACGGTGCTCGTCGCGACGAACGTCGCCGCCCGCGGCATCCACGTGGACGACCTCGACCTGGTCGTCAACGTCGACCCGCCCGTCGACCACAAGGACTATCTGCACCGGGGCGGACGCACCGCGCGCGCCGGGGAGTCCGGCAGTGTCGTGACGCTCGTCCTGCCGGAGCAGAAGCGGGACATGACGCGGCTGATGTCCGACGCGGGCATCGCCCCCCGGATCACCAGCGTGAAGTCGACCGACGAGGAACTGGCGCGGCTGACCGGCGCCCGCGAGCCTTCCGGGGTCGCGATCACCATCGAGGTGCCGCAGGCCGCCGTACAGAAGCCGCAGAAGGCGCGCGCGTCGCGTCCCGCGCGGCGGAGCAACGGCGCCGGTTCGGGCAGCGGCGGCGGCGGGGCCCGACTGGGCGCGGCCGGTGCGGGTGCCGGCGGCTCCGGGCGAGGCAGCCGCGGCGGTCGTCGTGGCCGGCCGCCGGAGCGCGGCGCCGAGGGCGGTCGCCGCACCGCGGCGTAGCCGACGCCGATCTTCGCGTCGAGGGCCGGACAGGCCGAC
>NZ_JBHUZM010000117.1:0-24465 GCF_042667665.1 Streptomyces sp. NPDC057307
CCGTAACTGGTCCCGGGCCACCCCTTTGCCATGCCCCGCGGCGGCTGCCGCCCGCCCCTCCGAGCGGCCTCCGCCGGGCACCTCTCCGGCCCTCGGAGCGGCCTCCGTCCGGCCCGTCTCCGACGCTCGGAGCGGCCCCCGCCGTGACAAGCCGCACACCCGTTTCCCGGCCTACGACCAGGAATAGTGGTGAAGCGGGTGATTCCGGCAGGACCTTCGGAAAGGTCGGCCTCGGGACCTTGGTCCCGGCGCCTGCCGAGGGGGTGGCGGCCCGGTCGCCCATCGGATCCGTGCCCGCCTGACGTGCGAAGAAGCAGTATCAAATACGGACATTTCGGATCGAGTCCGAGGGATGCCTCAGGTCGTCAAGGGGTCAACTTGCCGGTGCGGCGGCTACGACCGTATGTCGTAGATGGGCGGTTTGGGGTGTGATGGGCGATCGGGTTACCAAGGGGAGGCAAGCCCGCCCGGTGCCTGAGTGCCGGGTCCATTGATGCCCGGAGGTTTCTCAATGTCGCAGCGCACCACACCCCGCCAGTCCACGCTCCGTACCCGTGCCGCCGTCCTGGCCGCCGGACTCGGAGTGACGACGGCGCTCGGTGCGGGCGTCGCGTTCGCCGCGAACAGCAGCGGCGACGCCGGCGCCCCCCGAGCGTCGGCCACCGCCGTCGTCGACAAGCAGGCCCAGACCGAGAAGGCGAGCGCCGCCAAGGCCGCCGACAAGGCCAAGGACAAGAAGGCCAAGAAGATCAACCCCACCTGGGCCAAGCCGGTCTCCAAGTACAAGCTGAGCGCCGGCTACGGCCTCGGCGGCGGCATGTGGGCCAGCAAGCACTCCGGCCAGGACTTCGCCGTCGCCGTCGGCACGAACGTGAAGGCCGCCCACGCGGGCACCGTCGTGAAGGCCGGACCCAACGGTGCCGGTGACGGTCCCGCGTACGGCAACGCGATAGTCGTCAAGCACGGCACCGGCCCGAGTGCGAAGTACTCGCAGTACGCGCACCTGTCCAAGGTGAAGGTGCACATCGGCCAGAAGGTCGACAAGGGCCAGAGCATCGCGCTCTCCGGCAACACCGGCAATTCGAGCGGCCCGCACCTGCACTTCGAGATCCGTACGACCCCGAACTACGGCAGTGCGATCAACCCGGTGAGCTTCCTGCGCTCCGCCGACGTCACTCTGTGACCCCCTGAGACCGCACCATCAGATCGGTGGCGACCTCGAGGATGGCTTCCTGCTTCTCCTCGGGGTCGCCTTCGACGTCCTTGAGCGCGAGCATCCCCGCGTGCATCGTGAAGATCGCGGAGAAGCAGCGCACGCGGTCGGCCATGGTGCCGTCGGGCTGCTGGAGCAGCTCCAGCAGCCCGTGCATGCGGCTCTTGAAGGTCTCTCCCACGCTCAGGTCGCGCATCGTCGCCTGGTTCTCCTGCATGAAGCGGAACAGAGGCGCGGCGGCGGCGAGCGAGTCGCTGTAGCGCCGCAGGATCTCCTTCTTCACTTCCAGGGTCGGCGGCTGTGCCGCGCCCCAGGCCATCAGTTCGTCTATCGGCCGGGCCAGGTCCTGGAAGAGGCTGACCACGATGTCTTCCTTGGTCTTGAAGTGGTAGTACAGCGCGGCCTTGGTGACGTCCAGGTGCTCGGCGATCTCGCGCAGCGAGGTCTTCTCGTACCCCTGCTCGGCGAAGAGTGCCAGCGCGACGTCCTGGATGCGCTGGCGGGTGTCGCCCCGACGTGGCTGCGCTGTGCTGCCCATGACTGCTCTCCCGAAAAAAGTACTTACTTGACGACCGGCTAGTGGCAGGTCTACTTTCCCCAGTGTACTTACTTGCCGACCGGCAAGTAAGTGCGGAACCAGGCAACAGACCAGGAAACAGGGGAGTGGGCCATGTCGCTCGACACGGCAGCGGGGCCGGAACAGAAGAAGAAGGCGGAGCCACAACCGCGAAGCGTGCGCGTGGTGCTGCTCGCGCTCATGATCGCGATGCTGCTCGCCATGCTGGACAACATGATCGTCGGCACCGCGATGCCGACCATCGTCGGCGAGCTGGGCGGGCTGGAGCACCTGTCCTGGGTGGTCACCGCCTACACCCTCGCCACCGCCGCGTCGACCCCGATCTGGGGGAAGGTCGGCGACATGTACGGGCGGAAGAAGATCTTCCTGCTCTCCATCGTCATATTCCTGATCGGCTCCGCGCTCAGCGGCATGGCCCAGGACATGGGCCAGCTCATCGGCTTCCGCGCCGTCCAGGGCCTGGGCGCCGGCGGACTCATGGTCGGTGTCATGGCGATCATCGGAGACCTCATCCCGCCCCGGGAGCGCGGCAAGTACCAGGGCATGATGGCGGGCGTGATGGCCCTCGCCATGATCGGCGGACCGCTGGTCGGCGGCACCATCACCGACCACCTCGGCTGGCGCTGGAGCTTCTACATCAACCTGCCGCTCGGCGCCGTCGCCCTCGCGATGATCGTGACCGTGCTGCACCTGCCCGCCGTGGAGCGGACCAAGAACAAGGTCGACTATCTCGGTGCCGCCCTGCTGACGGTCGGCATCACCTCGATCGTGCTCGTCACCACCTGGGGCGGTACGGAGTACGCCTGGAGCTCCGCGGTGATCATGGAGCTGATCGCCATCGGCGTCGTCACCCTCGTCTCGTTCGTGTACGTACAGACCAAGGCCCCCGAGCCGATCCTGCCGCTGCACATCTTCCGCAACCGCAACTTCACCCTCATGCAGGTCATCGGCTTCCTGACCGGCTTCGTCATGTTCGGAGCCGTCCTCTTCCTGCCGCTCTACCAGCAGTCCGTCCAGGGCGCCTCCGCGACCAACTCCGGTCTGCTGCTCCTGCCCCTGCTGCTGTCGATGATGGCCGTCTCGCTCTTCGCGGGCCGGGTCACCACCAACACCGGCAAGTACAAGATCTTCCCCATCGTGGGCAGCGCCCTGATGGTCACCGGACTGTTCCTGCTCGCGCAGATGGACACCGAGACCTCCCGGGTCACCTCCGGCCTCTACATGGCCGTCCTCGGTGCCGGGATGGGCTTCCTGATGCAGATCACCATGCTCGTGGCGCAGAACAGCGCCGAGGCGAAGGACATGGGCGTCGCGTCGTCCTCGACCACCCTCTTCCGCACGCTCGGCAGCTCCTTCGGCGTCGCCATCATGGGCGCGCTGTTCACCAGCAAGGTGGAGGAGGAGATGGCGGCACGCGGCGGTGACGCGGTGACGCAGCAGTCCGCGCAGCTCGACGCGGCGAGTCTGGCCAAGCTGCCGGACGCGGCGCGCGAGGCGTACCAGATAGCCGTGTCCTCCGGCACGCACGTGGCCTTCCTGCTGGCCGGTTCGGTCGCGGTGATCGCCTTCGTCGCGGCGTTCTTCGTCAAGGAGGTCCCGCTGCGGGGCGCCGGTCCCGAGAAGGCCGACGCGCCCGCCTAGAGGGTCCGTGGCCGGTGTGTCGGTGCGCTGTGGACGGCGGAGGCCGTTGTCAGTGGGGCGTGCCAGCATCGAAGACGTGGACAGCAAGCAAGCAGGTCAGCCGCCGCCGCAGGTGCCTCTCACGCACCTGCGGCAGCTGCGGCTCGCCAAGGACGCCATGGATCGCGACTGGGCCGGCCCCCTCGACCTGGAGGCGGTGGCCGCCCACGCCGGGTATTCGCGCTATCACTTCGTGCGGGCGTTCAAGGCGGTGTACGGGCAGACACCCGGCCGCTATCTGTCCCGCAGACGCATAGAGCGCGCCGAGGAGCTGCTGCGCTCGGCGAATCTCACCGTCACCGAGATCTGCGTTCTCGTCGGCTTCAGCAGCCTCGGCACCTTCTCGAAGCGCTTCAAGGAACAGACCGGCATGACCCCGAGCGCCTACCGCGCCAAGCACGCGGGCCGCGGGGCCGCGCTCATACCAGGGTGCTTCGCGATGCTGTGGGCCGGTGGCTTCCCGCCCCGGAGCGGCGGCGCGACCGCCCCCGACCCGCCAGGTGAGGACCGCAATTCTGGAGAAGCCCGCTGACGGCGCCCGTGTCTACGGTGGAAGCGCAAGCACGGGCCCCACGAGTGGGCCGCGTACGGCACATCTCTCCGAGGAGCACGTCATGATCAAGGGTCTCGCGATCTCCACCGTCTGGGTGCTCGACCAGGAACGGGCGAAGGAGTTCTACGTCGACAAGCTGGGCCTCGAGGTCCGCACGGACATGACGCTGGGCGAGGGCGGCATGCGCTGGCTGACGGTCGGTGCCAAGGCCCAGCCCGACGTGGTGCTGACCCTGATGCTGCCGGGCGGGCCCGCGGCGGACGAGGAGTCCGCGGCCGCGATCAGGACGCTCGTCAGCAAGGGCATGCTCGGCGCGGGCGTGCTCGCCACCGACGACATCCACGGGGACTACGAGAAGCTGAAGGCCAAGGGCGTGGAGTTCCTCCAGGAGCCGCAGGAGCGCCCGTACGGCACGGAGGCGATCTTCCGCGACGACTCGGGCAACTGGTTCTCGTTCACCCAGACCAAGGAGGGTGACCTCGACCTGGAGAAGGAATGGTCGTCCTGACCCCTGCCGGGACGGTCGGCCGTCGTTCCCGCCGGTCCTGTCGTCGGTCCCCCGTCAGTCCGGGAACGTGATCATCGGGAAGCTGCCGGTCGTCGTCGGGGCGTGCTCGGGCAGCCACAGGACCGCGATCGCGCCGCCCGTCTCGTCCGGGCCGGGCGTCAGACTCTCCGGCGCCGCGTTGCGGAAGGTCAGCCGCGCCCCCAGGACACGCGCCTGACCGGCGGCGATGGTCAGCCCGAGACCGTGACCGTGCCCCGCCCGGTCGCTCGCGCCCGTACGGAAGCGGCTCGGCCCGTCGCGCAGCAGCGCGTCGGGGAAGCCCGGACCGTGGTCGCGTACGCGCACCACCCGGCCCTCGACGGTCACCTCCACCGGGGTGCCGCCGTGCTTGGCCGCGTTGGCCAGGAGATTGCCCAGGATGCGCTCCAGGCGGCGCGGATCGGTGCTCACCCACGAGTCGTGCACGACATGGATCCGTACATCGGGATCGAGCAGTGCCACCCGTCGGCTGACGAACTCGCCGAGCGCGACCTCCTGCAGCTCGGCCCGTTCCGACGCGCTGTCGAGCCTGGCGACTTCGAGGACGTCCTCGACCAGCGTCCGCATGGCCTGCGCCCGGTCCCTCACCAGTTCGGTGGGGCGGCCGGGCGGCAGCAGCTCGGCCGCCGTCAGCAGGCCCGTCACCGGCGTACGCAGCTCGTGGGCGATGTCCGCGGTGACCCGGCGTTCCGCCTCGATGCGTTCGTTCAGCGCGTCCGTCAGCGCGTCGACCGCGCGGGCCAGCTCGTCGGTCTCGTCCCGTACGACTCCGCCGACCGCCTCCCGTACCCGCACGTCCGTATTGCCCTGCGCGACCTTGCCCGCGGCCGCCGCCGCCTTGCGCAGCCGGCGCGAGAGCTGTCCGCCGATCAGCACACCCAGCGCACAGCCGCCGACGACGACACAGACCGAGCCGATCAGCAGCGCCCGGTCGAGATCCTTCATGATCGCCGCGGAGCGGTCGGCGAACTTGCTGCTCAGGGAGAGCACACCGCTCTCCACCGGTACGGCCGCCCAGACGTCGGGCGTGCCGTCCGCCGAGTCACGCACGAAGGTGGCGCGCCTGCCCTCCTGCACCTTCTTCCGCAGGTCGTCGGGGAGCGCGGGGTCGTTCAGCTTCGTACCGAACTTCAGCTCGTGCGTGGAGTCGTACATGCGCTGCGCGAACAGCAGCCGCTCCAACTGCACCTCGCGGGCGTTGTCCAGCATCGAGAGCTGAGCCGCGTTGTGCACGACAAGGCTCAGCGCCATCGCGGTGAGAGCGCCGACCGCGGCGATCGCGATGCTGATCTTCCACCGGACGCCGGTGCGCAGGGCGAACCGTTTCATGCCTTGAGTTTGTAGCCGAAGCCGCGGACCGTCTCGATCCGGTCCTGTCCGATCTTCGCGCGCAGCCGCTGCACATGGACGTCCACCACTCGCGTGTCACCGCCCCAGCCGTAGTCCCAGACGCGTTCGAGCAGCTTGTCACGGGACAGGACGGTGCCGGGCGCGGCCGAGAACTCGATCAGCAGCCGCATCTCGGTCGGCGTCAGCGCCACCGGCTCACCCCCTTTGCGTACCTCCATGCCCTCCGTGTCGATCTCCAGATCGCCGAAGGACCGCGCGCCGGGCTCCTCGGCCTCCGGTCCGCCGCGCTCCCCGGCGGGCCCGCCCGCGTGCCCGAAGCGGCGCAGTACGGCGCGGATCCGCGCGACCAGCACCGCGCCGTCGAAGGGCTTGGTCACGTAGTCGTCGGCCCCCGCCTCCAGGCCCAGCACCACGTCGATCGAGTCGGCGCGCGCCGACAGCATGATCACGGGGACGGTCGACTCGTCCCTGATACGGCGGCAGAGACTCACTCCGTCGAGGCCCGGCACCATCACGTCGAGCAGCGCGATGTCCGGCCGGTCTGCCCGGAACGCCTCCAGTCCCGAGAGGCCGTCCGGCATGGCCGTCACCACGAAGCCGTCGCGCTCCAGCGCGAGTTGGGTGGCCTCGCGGATGACGTCGTCGTCCTCGACGAACAGGACATGGGTCTCCACCATCCGGCAGCTCTCAGCTCTCTCGGTCAGTTCTCGCTCGGCATGGACGGCGCGGGGGCGTCCACGGGGCCGTTGCCGACCGCTCCGCTGTAGTTGTTGCGCACCCGGTAGCGCTCGGTGAACTTCGTGTCGGCCCAGGTGTAGGTCACGACGTCCTCGCCGGACGGATACTCCACGGGGTCGCCCTTCGCGTACACCTGGCGGGTCACCACCAGCTCACCACGGTCGATGGTGGCGTACACGGCGGGCTCCTCGGCGACGAAGACGTTCTCGTACCGGTGGTCCTGGTCCGACTCGCGGTAGACGTACGTCCCAAGACCCACGGCGTCGTCGCACGTCATCACGTTGACCACCACGTCCGGCGCGGCGGCGCCCGTCAGATTCCCGTACGAGGTGTCCACCGGGTAGGCGTCCTCGGAACACGGCTTGAGGTCGGCCTTGACCTGCCCGCTCACCTTGGGGTCCCGCCGGAGCAGGGCCACCGGGTCGATGTCACGGGCAGGCAGGGCCGACGCCTCGGAGGTCGGCGGCGAGACGGGCTCGGCGGTGGCGACGACGGCGGCGCCCTCGTCCCTGGTACCGGTCGTGCTCGTGGAGCAGCCGATGGCGAACAGGGCGAAAGCGAGGAGCGCGGCCAGCGCCACACCGCCGGTGGCGGTCGTCGCCGACAGGGTCACCCGCTTCCGGACCCGGCCGGGCACGGTGCTGTCGTCGGCCGGCGACGCGCCGGCCGACGGCCGGTCCGTGGCAGGTCCGTCGCTGACCCAGCCGTCCATGGCCGGTCCGTCGGTGACGGCCGGCCCGGACGCCGACGTGTCGTTCGTGCTCCGGGCCGCCGGTGTCCGACGGCCGGTCCTTCTCGGGGCAGGCGTGCTGTCTCCGTCGCGCTTCAGGCCGCGCACCGCTCCTGCCCCCGTTCGTCGCGACGATAACCGGCACGCTCCGGAGCGTGGGCGCGCGGTGTGCGGGGCTCGGACCGCCGGCTACCCGGCACCCGGCGCTCCGCGTCGCGGCGCCTCAGCTCCCGGGCCTCCAGCTCCTCGCGGAGTTTGGCGAGCGCCCGGTGCAGCGTGCTCTTCACCGTACCGGTAGACATGCCGAGCGCCGCCGCCGTCTCCTCCGTACTCATCTGCTCCCAGTGCCGCAGTACGACGACGCTGCGCTGCTTCGGCGCCAGGACCCCGAGGATGTCGATGAGCAGGGCGCGGGTGGCGCGCTGCTCGGCGCCGTCCTCGACGCAGGGCTCGGGCAGCTGCTCGGTCGGTACCTCTTCGAGCTTGCGCGCACGCCACCACTCCGTACGGGTGTTGATCATGACGCGGCGCAGATAGGCGTCGGCGAGCGACTTGTCGGCGATGCCGTCCCAGCGGCCGTATGTACGGGCCAGGGCGGTCTGGAGCAGGTCCTGGGCGTCGACGGGGTCGGGGACCAGCCGCCGGGCACTCCGCAGCAGAGCCTCCTGCCGGGTGCGTACGTACTCCTCGAATTCGAGCACCTCGCCGTGCGCCATGCCAACCGCCTCCCACCCCGTGAACTGCACCGTGTACCGCGTTGCTGTGGTCTTCGCCTACGTCTCAGAAATTACGGAGGCGTTGTCACGAGGCCGTGCGCGTCAGCCCTCGGCGGGCGCACGGACATCCATCGGTTGTGTAACGGCGGGGACGGAACGGACGAACGGCCGGCCCGGAGGGGCCGGCCGACAAGGGGCGGGTGGTGCGGCTGATGCGGGCCGTACGGGGCGTACGGGCCAAGTCGCACGAGGTCGGATCGGGCGGGTGCCGTCAGGTCAGCGGCAGCCGGTACAGGTCGTCGGCCATCGGCTCCACCAGCCCGTCGGCCACCAGCCCGTCCAGTGCCCGCGCCCGCTGCACCGGTTCCTCCCACACGGCGTCGAGCACCGCGAGCGGTACCGGCGCCACCGCCTCGCGCAGTACGGCGAGCAGCTTGCCCCGCACCTGGCGGTCCGTGCCCGCGTACGTCTGGCCGCGCCGGGCCGGACCCTGGTGCGCCGGTTTGCCGGCCAGTCGCCAGGCGCACTTCGAGGCGATCGGGCAGCGCGCGCAGTCCTCGTTCTTCGAGGTGCACACGAGCGCGCCGAGTTCCATGGAGGCGGCGGCCCAGCGGGCCGCCGTCGGCTCGTCCACGGGCAGCAGCGCGCGGGCCAGTTTGCGTTCGGCGGCCGTCGTCGCGTTCGGCGGGTACTGGATGCCGGCGGCGGCGCGTGCGAAGACCCGGCGCACGTTCGTGTCGAGGACGGCGTGCCGTTGTCCGTACGCGAACGAGGCCACGGCCGCCGCCGTGTACTCGCCGATGCCGGGCAGCGCGAGCAACTGGCCGTGCTCGCGCGGTACGTCGCCGCCGAACCGCTCCGTTATCGCCAGGGCCGCCCCGTGCAGCCGTAGCGCTCGGCGCGGATAGCCGAGTCTGCCCCAGGCGCGTACCGCTTCGCCGGGTGCCTCGGCGGCCAGGTCGGCCGGGCGCGGCCAGCGCGCGAGCCACTGTTCGTACACCGGGAGGACCCGGGCGACCGGGGTCTGCTGGAGCATGAACTCGCTGACCATCACACCCCAGGCGCCCGTGTCGGGGCGGCGCCAGGGCAGGTCGCGGGCGTGCGCGTCGAACCACGCGATGACGGGGTCGTGGAGGGCGGCCGGGTCGGTAGCCGGCGCCGTAGTCGCAGAAGTCGCAGTCATGGCAGCACCGATCCTGGCACGTTCCGGGGTGGGGGTGGTGCAGCCGGCCGCTGTGCGCCGGGCGTCGCAGGGGGGTGCCGGGGGCGTGAAGGGGGCGCGTTGGGAGCCGTACACGGCCGGCCGAGGCGAATCGCGTGTGGGTCGCGCGCCGATCGCGCTCGCTCAGAGGCGCGAGCTGTGGCGGCGCTTCTCCCGGCGGAGGCGGCGGGACTCCGCGACGCGGGCGGAGAGCGACCCGTTCCCCGCTCCGTTCCCCGGCTGCGAGGCGGGTCCTGCGCCGTGCACCGCTCCGTGGACCGACCCGTGGACCGCTCCGTGTACGGATTCGTGGATCGGCCCCGCGCCCATCGGACCCGTGCCCGCCGGCTGCGGGAAGCTCGGCTGCGGGGAGGCCGGTCCCCGGCCCGCGAACCAGACCACCACGCCCGTACGGCTCGTCCGCATCGTGTCGATCAGCGCCCGCGCGGGTCGCGTCAGCGCCAGGACGACGAGCGTCGCGACGAGCCCGCCGAGCAGCAGCCCGACCGCCACGTCGTGCGGATAGTGCACGCCGACGAAGACCCGTGAGAAGGCCGCGAAGAGCGCCAGCGGGATCGTCAGGAACGCGATCGCCCGCCAGGCGATGGCGAGCGCGACCGCCGCCGCGGCGGCGATGGTCGAGTGGTTGCTGGGGAACGACCAGTCGCCGACCGGCGGGCAGGTCGCCAGCGACGCGGCCGCGCCCGCGACCGCGCGGCACGGCCGCTCCTCCTGCACGGCGCTCTTGAACAGCTCGCTGCCCACGTACGCGACGGCGGTCGCCAGTGGCCCAACTACCGCCACAGCCATGGCGCGTGAGTCCGCGGACCGGGTCCGCCACCAGCTGACGAGGAACAGAAACCCGAGGATCACGATCACGGCCTCCGTCCCTATCTCGACGAAGTGCCGCACCCAGGAAGGGGACTGGGCGGCGAGATCAGTAATGTCGCGGTAAAGGCCGCTGGTGACGGAGGGGTCCATGGAAACGGACCGTACCTTCCTCGCTCCGCCTCACGCACCTCGCCATCGGCGGCCGAACCCCTGACGAAAGTGGCAAGTGGGGTCACACAGGTGGCCGTAGCGTGATGATGATCCGTAAAACTTGCGAGACGAGCGGCATGTGGGGCGGGAGTTGGTCCTGAACTCTCGTAGAGTTGCGCCGTGGGATCTATGCGCAATCCGGTCGGGCCGCTTCCCTCCTCCATCTACTGGCGACGGAGGGCAGTAGCGGCGACTCTGATCGCGCTGCTCGCGTTGCTCGTCGTATGGGTCGTCACATCCGGTGGTGACAGCGGCGGAAAGAAGCGCGACGACGGCGCGAACGGTGACGCGCCCGCCCCCTCGATCACTCCCGGACCGTCCGGTTCCGGACCCGCGATCAGTGAACAGCCCGGTGGGCGCGACGAGTCGGGCGGGACCGGCGGGAGCGGCGGCGGCGACCAGGGCGGTACGGACGCGGGCGCCGACGGCGGCGGCAGTGGTGACACCGGCAGCGGTGGTACGGGCGGTTCGGCGGGCTCGGGCGGCTCCGCAGGTTCCGGCGGTGCGGCGAACGGCGGCGGTGACGGCGCGGGCGGCAGCAGTACGGGCGAGCAGGTGCCGGTCGGATCGAGCCTCCCCAACTGCGCTGCGAACGCCCTGACGTTGAAGCTGGAGAGCCGGAAGGTCGCCTACGAGCCCGGCGAGAAGCCCTCGTTCAAGATCGTGGCCACCAACGGGTCGAGCAAGGACTGCAAGGCGGACCTCGGGCCGAAGTCCGTGGTGCTGACCGTCACCGACGCCGAGAGCGACGAGATCTGGTCCTCGAAGGACTGCCCCAAGATCAGCCGGCTGCTGCTGAAGGTGCCCGCGGGCGGGACGGTCACGCGGACCATCACCTGGGACCTCACGCAGAGCGCCCCGCAGTGCGCCACACCGCCGCCCGGCAAGGCCAAGCCCGGCACCTATCTGGTGGAGGCGGCGGCGCCCGGCGCGACGGTGAAGCAGGGCCAGACGTCGATCCGCCTGGACAAGGACTGAGAGCAAGACGCTTTACGTACGGAGGAGGGCCGCACCAACCGTCGTCGCGGTGGTGCGGCCCTCCTCCGTACCTAAGCCCCGGCCCGGACCTCAGACGTACCGCTCCAGGATGGACGACTCCGCCAGCCGCGACAGGCCCTCGCGCACGCTGCGCGCCCGTGCCTCGCCCACCCCGTCCACCGTCTGGAGATCGTCGACGCTCGCCGCCAGCAGCTTCTGCAGCCCGCCGAAGTGCTCGACCAGCCGCTCGATGATGGCGCCAGGCAGCCGCGGCACCTTGGCCAGCAGCCGGTAGCCGCGCGGCGAGACCGCCGAGTCCAGCGTCTCGGGCGAGCCGCTGTAGCCCAACGCGCGGGCCACGACGGGCAGTTCCAGCAGCTCGGTGTGGGAGAGCGCGTCCAGCTCGGTCATCGCCTCGGCGACCGTACGGGACCGCTTCGCGGTCGGCTCGGGCACATAGTCCCGTACGACCAGCTCGCGCTCGGGCTCGACGCCCGCGATCAACTCGTCGAGCTGGAGGGAGAGAAGCCGCCCGTCGGTGCCCAACTCGACCACGTACTCGGCGATTTCCGTGGCGATCCTGCGCACCATCTCCAGGCGCTGCGAGACCGCCGTGACGTCCCGGACCGTCACCAGGTCCTCGATCTCCAGCGCGGAGAGCGTGCCGGCGACCTCGTCCAGCCGGAGCTTGTAGCGCTCCAGGGTCGCCAGCGCCTGGTTGGCCCGCGACAGGATCGCCGCCGACTCCTCCAGGACCCGGCGCTCCCCGTCCACGTACAGCGCGATCAGACGCATCGACTGCGACACGGAGATGACGGGGAACCCGCACTGCTTGGAGACGCGGTCCGCCGTGCGGTGGCGGGTGCCGGTCTCCTCGGTCGGGATGGAGGCGTCGGGGACGAGCTGGACGCCGGCCCGCAGAATTTTGGTGATGTCTTTGTCGAGAATCAGCGCGCCGTCGAGCTTGCACAGCTCGCGGAGCCTCGTGGCGGTGAACTCCACGTCCAGCACGAAGCCGCCCGTGCACATCGTCTCGACGGTTTTGTCCATGCCGAGGACGATGAGACCGCCGGTGTTCCCCCGGAGGATCCGCTCCAGGCCGTCACGCAACGCCATGCCGGGCGCCACGGCGCTCAGCGAGGCGCGCATCAGCGCTTCGGTGCGGGATCCACTGGAGCCACCACCGGACTTTCCGGGTGCTGCTGCCCGGTCGTTGGCTGCCACTGCACTCCTCCGGCTCGTACGGATGGGCGAGACCAGGGCAAAGTCTACCGGCGGTCCTTGCCGTCCCGTGGGGCCTCCGCGCGACCTCGGCGCGGAAGCACGCTCAGAGCGGCCCCCATGTCGGCGACTTCTGTGACCTTCATACCGGCCGGGATCTTTCCCGGGTCGGTCGGGACGAGGGCGTGTGTGAAGCCCAGCCGGTGCGCCTCGGCCAGTCTGCGCTGGACGCCCGTGACCCGTCTGACCTCGCCCGCGAGGCCCACCTCGCCGATCGCGACCAGGTTCGTCGGCAGCGGGGTGTCGCTCGCCGCCGAGGCCAGGGCGAGGGCGATCGCCAGGTCGGCGGCCGGCTCCGAGAGCTTCACACCGCCGACCGTCGCGCTGTAGATGTCGCGCTTGCCGAGCGCGCTGATCCGGCCGCGCTGTTCGAGAACGGCCAGCATCATCGAGACGCGGGAGGTCTCCAGGCCCGATGTGGTGCGCCGGGGGGAGGGGATCTGCGAGTCGACCGTCAGCGCCTGCACCTCGGCGACGAGGGGGCGGCGGCCTTCGAGCGTGACGGTGAGACAGGTGCCGGGGACCGGCTCGTCCCGGCGGGTGAGGAAGAGACCGGAGGGGTCGGCGAGGCCGGTGATGCCCTCGTCGTGCAGCTCGAAGCAGCCGACCTCGTCCGTCGTGCCGTACCTGTTCTTGACGCCCCGCACGAGCCGCAGCCGCGCGTGCCGGTCGCCCTCGAAGGACAGCACGACGTCCACCAGATGCTCCAGCAGCCGGGGGCCCGCGATCGCGCCGTCCTTGGTGACATGGCCGACGAGCAGGGTGGACATGCCCCGCTCCTTGGAGACCCGGATGAGCGCGCCCGCGACCTCCCGGACCTGGGCCATACCGCCCGGCGCGCCGTCGATCTCCGGCGACGCCACCGTCTGTACGGAGTCCATGATCAGCAGCGACGGCTTGACCGCGTCGAGATGCCCGAGGACGGCGGAGAGGTCCGTCTCGGCCGCGAGATAGAGATTGTCGTCGATGGCCTTGATGCGGTCCGCGCGCAGCCGCACCTGGCTCGCCGACTCCTCGCCCGTCACATACAGCGTCCGGTGCTCGGGGCTTGCCGCCTTCGCCGCGACGTCCAGGAGCAGTGTGGACTTGCCGACGCCCGGCTCACCGGCCACCAGCACGACGGCTCCCGGCACCAGACCGCCGCCGAGGACCCGGTCCAGCTCGTCCACGCCCGTCGAACGCGCCGTCGCCGTCCGGCCGTCGATCTGGCCGATCGGGAGGGCCGGGGTGCTGACCCGTCCCACCGCCGTCGTCCGTACGGCGGGCGCGCCGTACTCCTCGACGGTGCCCCAGGCTTGGCACTCGGGGCAGCGGCCGAGCCACTTGACGGTCGTCCAACCGCACTCGGTGCAGCGGTAGGACGGCCGGTCCTTGGCGGATTTCGTACGGGCGACAGCCATGGCGCCACCGTATAGGCGACCACTGACACTCCTTACCGCGGCGGCCACTTCGCGGGTGGCCGCGTGCGGATGGCGGGCGAGGCACGGCCGTAGCGGTCGTTTCACCCGTAATGATGAAAAGTAGGCAAGCGCGGGGAGAGTCGTGCGCTCCCCTGTCTACCGTCGCCGGGTGACGAGCAGCAGACTGGAGTCCCCCGCCTACACCACCGGCGCACACCGTGCGCCCCGTCGCACGCCCCGAGCGGAGCCGGACCGGCCGCCCGTACGGTACGAGCCGTATCTGGACGGGCTGTTCACCTACTGCCTCTCCGTGCTGTGCGACCACGACGCGGCGACCGAGGTGCTCGGCGAGGTCCTGGCCATCTCCGAGCGCCAGCACGGGCGTTGCCCGGCGGGCGCGGCCGAGCGCAGGGCCTGGCTGTACGCGCTCGCCCGATGGGCCTGTCTGCGCCGGCTCGGCGAGCGGCGCGGCAGCCGCCCGGGGGCGCACACCGGCCGTCGCGAGCCGGGGGATCCAGGGACCGACACGCGGGCCGATGTCCCGCCGGAGGTCGCCGCGCGCCGGCGGCGTGAACTCGCCGTGCTGGCCTGGCCCGAGGCCGCCGGTACGACCCCCGAGCAGCGCGAAGCGCTCGAACTGGCCGTACGCCACCGGCTCGGCGCGCGCGACGTCGCCGCCGTCCTGTCCATGGAGGCGCTGCCGGCCCGCGAACTTCTCAACTCCGCCGCCTGCGAGGTCGAACGCACCAGGGCCGCGCTCGCCGTCGTGGAGACGGGCAACTGCCCCGCCGTCGCGCAGCTCACCGGCGACGACCAGGTGCTGCTCTCGTCCGCGCTCCGGCGTGAACTGGTCCGGCACGTGGACGACTGCCCGCGCTGCCGCCGCGCCGCCGAGCGCGCCGAGGCCGCGGGCCCCTGGCCCGGCTCGGCCGCCTCCGCGCGCGCCGCCCGGCCCACCTCGTCCGGCGCGCCCTCCTGGGCCGCGTCACCCGCCGTCCTGCCCCTCGTCGAGGCACCCCGGGCGGCGGCGTACGGCGCCATGACGAACACCCCGCGCTCCCGTGCCACCACCCCGCGCTTCGGCCGCGACGGCTTCCCGATGGACCCCAAGGACCGCGCCGCCCGCCGTGAGCGGCTGCGCGCGCGGGCCGTCACGACCACCGTCGTGGCGACCGTCGTCGCCGCGCCCGTGCTCGCCCTCTGGGCGGCCTACCGGGGCGCGCCGCCGACCGGCGAGGGCCACGGCGGGACATCGGTCAGCGCCGGCGACGCCGAACGGCGCGGCGCGCAGGGCGCCGACCCGTACGACAACTACGAGAACGCGGGCAACGCCGAGAACGGGCCCGGCGACCCCTTCGCCAACGGCAGCCGCGAACCGGACGTCTCGGTCGAGGTCATCAGCGACGGCACGGACACCCCGCCCGGCGCGCCCGGCGCGGGCTCGGGACGGCTCGCCGTCACGGCGGAGTCGACCGGCGACCGTACGAGGATCACGCTCACCGCGACCGGCGACGAGGCCGTCGCGTGGTCGGCCTGGACCACCGCGTCCTGGCTGCGGCTGAGCCGTACGTCCGGCACGCTCGCCCCCGGCAGGTCCGTCACCGTCCACGTCCACGTGGACCACTCGCGCGAGCCGTCCGGTCCGTGGCGCGCCCGTATCGGGCTGACCCCGACGGGCTCGGTGGTCGCGATCAGCGGTTACGGTTCCAGGCCGCCGTCCTCGTCGGACCCGGGGCCCGGCCGGCCCACGCACCCGACCCGCCCGCCGTCCTCCCCGCCGCCCGGCACGGGCGGACCAGGACCGAGCGACCCGGGTGGCCCCGGTGGACCGACCGATCCGGGGCCGGCCGACCCCACCGATCCGCCGCCCGGCACGGGCGAGCCGACGGACCCGACCGGCCCGCCGCCCTCCTCGGGCGACCCGACCGGTCCGCCGAGCGACCCCGGGGGCTCCGGCGGCCCGGACACGCCGCCCGCGTCGCCGTGAGCGGTCGGGAGGCCGAAGCGGTTCAGGAAGCGGGCGGGGCTCAGGAAGCCGGCGAGGCCGCGGGCGCCGGGGGCGGATCCGCCGGGTGCGGAGCGAGGAGCGGCAGCGCGCTCGCCAGCCGTACCTCGCACAGCTCGACCAGCGCGTCGTACCCCGCCTTGCCCATCAGCTCGGTCAACTCGGGCCCGTACGTCTTGTACACCGGCTCGCCCGCGCCGTGCGCAGATGTCGCCGACGTGCACCACCAGTGCAGGTCGTGCCCGCCGGGGCCCCAGCCCCGCCGGTCGTACTCGCCGATCGTCACCTGGAGCACCCGCGACTCGTCGGGCCGCTCGATCCAGTCGTACGTACGCCGGACCGGCAGCTGCCAGCAGACGTCGGGCTTCGTCTCCAGCGGCTCGCGGTCCTCCCGCAGCGCCAGGATGTGGAGCGCGCAGCCCGCGCCGCCGGAGAAGCCCGGCCGGTTCTGGAAGATGCAGGAGCCGTCCCAGCGGCGCGTCTTGCGGGCGCCCTCGTCGTCCGTCTCCACCCAGCCGCTGTCCGCCCCCACGTCGTGGAACTGCCACACCTCCGGCGTGAGGCGTTTCACGTGCCCGGCGACCCGCTTCTCGTCGTCCTTGTCGGAGAAGTGCGCCCCGAGCGTGCAGCAGCCGTCGTCCGCGCGGCCCGCCTCGATGCCCTGGCAGCCGCTGCCGAAGATGCAGGTCCAGCGCGAGGTGAGCCAGGTCAGATCGCAGCGGAAGATCTGTTCGTCGTCCGCCGGATCAGGGAATTCCACCCAGGACCGCGCGAAGTCCAGCCCCTTCTCGTCGGGCGGGACCTGCTCGTGCTGCTTCTTGGCGGCGCGGCTGGCTTTGCCCGGCTTCGCCTTGTTCGTCTTTGGCACGGCTCCAGCGTATGCGTGTCTCCGCAGTAGCGTTCGCCCATGAGACTCGGAGTTCTCGACGTCGGTTCGAACACCGTCCATCTGCTGGCGGTCGACGCCCATCGCGGCGCGCGGCCGCTGCCCGCCCATTCCCACAAGACCGAGCTGAGGCTCGCCGAACTGCTCGACGAGGACGGCGCGATCGGGCCCGAGGGCGTGGAGCGGCTGGTGGCGACGATCGCCGAGGCGCTCGTGGCCGCCGAGGACAAGGGCTGCGAGGCGGTGCTGTCGTTCGCCACGTCCGCCGTGCGCGAGGCGAGCAACGCCGATCACGTACTCGCCAGGGTCAAGGAGGAGATGGACGTTGACCTCCAGGTCCTCACCGGCGACGAGGAGGCGCGGCTGACCTTCCTCGCGGCCCGCCGCTGGTTCGGTTGGTCGGCGGGAAAACTGCTGGTCCTGGACATCGGCGGCGGCTCGCTGGAGATCGCCTACGGCATCGACGAGGAACCGGACGCCGTGGTGTCGCTGCCCCTGGGCGCCGGCCGCCTCACGGCGGGCTGGCTGCCGGACGACCCGCCCGACCCTCAGGCCGTACGGGCGCTGCGCCGCCATGTGCGGGCCCAGATCGCCCGTAACGTCGGCGAGTTCACCCGCTTCGGCGAGCCGGACCATGTCGTGGCCACCTCGAAGACCTTCCGGCAACTGGCGCGGATCGCCGGGGCGGCCCGCTCCGCCGAGGGACTTTATGTACAGCGGGACCTCAGCCGTAAATCCCTGGAGGAGTGGGTTCCCAAGCTGACGAGGATGACCTCCGCACGGCGTGCCGAACTGCCCGGAGTGTCGGAGGGGCGGGCGCCCCAGCTGCTGGCCGGCGCGCTGGTCGCGGAGGCGGTGATGGATCTGTTCGGTGTGGAGGAGCTGGAGATCTGCCCGTGGGCGCTGCGGGAGGGCGTGATCCTGCGGCGGCTGGACCAACTGCCGACGACGGAGGTCTGACCGCCGAACGCCGACCGATGGCGCCGATCTCCAACCACCGACCGCTGTGCGACCGCTCGCCTTCTCAGGAGAGGCGGCGAGCGGTCCGGCCCGCCGCCTCCCGAGGAGGCTCGCGGACAAGCACAGCCGTTGCACTCGTCACTTTCCGCTCCGGTGCCCGCGATGCCGCCCGCCGGTGCCCGTACCCTGTGTCCGTGGCAGAACCAGTGGTGCGCATCCCGGATGCGAAGGTCGCCCTGTCGACGGCCTCCGTCTATCCGGAGTCCACGGCGACGGCCTTCGAGATCGCCGGGCGCCTGGGGTACGACGGCGTGGAAGTCATGGTCTGGACGGATCCCGTCAGCCAGGACATCGAGGCACTGCGCCGCCTCTCGGACTATCACCGGGTGCCGATCCTCGCCATCCACGCGCCATGTCTGCTGATCACGCAGCGCGTCTGGTCGACCGACCCGTGGACCAAGCTCCAGCGGGCGCGGGCGGCAGCCGAGCGGCTGGGCGCCTCCACCGTCGTCGTACACCCGCCGTTCCGCTGGCAGCGCCAGTACGCGCGCGACTTCGTCACCGGCATCTGGCGGATGGCCGACGAGACGGACGTGCGCTTCGCCGTTGAGAACATGTACCCGTGGCGCTACCGGGACCGTGAGGTGCTCGCGTACGCCCCCGACTGGGACGTGACGAAGGACGACTACCGTCACTTCACCGTCGACCTGTCGCACACAGCTACCGCCCGTTCCGACGCGATGTCCATGGTCGAGCGCATGGGCGACCGGCTCGGACACATCCATCTCGCCGACGGCAACGGCTCGGCCAAGGACGAACACCTGGTGCCGGGGCGCGGCAACCAGCCCTGCGCCGAACTGCTCGAACGGCTGGCGGGCACCTCCTTCGACGGGCATGTCGTCATCGAGGTCAACACCCGGCGCGCGATGTCGTCCGCCGAACGGGAGGCCGACCTGGCGGAGGCACTGGCCTTCACCCGGCTGCATCTGGCGTCGGCGACCGCCTCGGCCTCGGCGGGATCGGCCGCGGGCTCGTCGGCGGGATCCGCTTCCGGAACGGCCTCGGCATCGGCGTCCGGATCGGCCTCCGGTTCCGCCTCCGCCGAGACCCGGCCCCCGCAGCCCCGCGTGTCCCACGGCCGCCCCCGGATCCGCCGCCCATGACCGACGCGGCCCCCCGCCGCCGCGGCCGCCCCGCCCGCTCGGACGCGGACACCGGCCCCGGCGCTCGCGAGCGGATCCTGGAAGCGGCCCGTACGGAGTTCGCCGAGCGCGGTTACGACAAGACGTCCGTACGGGGCATCGCGAAGGCGGCCGGGGTGGACCCGGCCCTCGTGCACCACTACTTCGGTACGAAGGACGAGGTCTTCGGCGCGGCCATCGAGGTCTCCTTCGAACCGGCCCTGGTCGTCCCCGCTCTGCTGACCGGCGGTACGGACGGCATCGGCGAGCGGCTGGCGCGCTACTTCATCAGCGTCTGGGAGGACCCGGTGTCCCGGGCCCCGCTGCTCGCGATCGTCCGTTCCGCCCTGACGAACGACGCCGCGGCGGCCCTGCTGCGCAAGTTCGTGCTGCGGCGGCTGCTGGAGCGGATCGCGGTGGAACTGGACGTACCGGACCCCACCCTCCGCGCCGAGCTGGCCGCCTCGCACATGGTCGGGATCGCGCTCCTGCGGTATGTGATCAAGGCGGAGCCGCTGGCCTCCGTGGACACCGAGGAGATCGTGCGGCTGGTCTCCCCGACGCTCCAGCGCTATCTGACCGAGAGCTGAGCCCGGCGTCCCGCATTTCGGACAGACCGTCCAGATCTTGGAGCGGTGGGCGTAGGCTCGGAAAAGTCATTCCCACCGAAGGATCTGCCGAAGGAGCGAGCGACGATGCCCGAGCTGAGGTCCCGCACTGTCACCCACGGCCGCAACATGGCGGGCGCACGCGCCCTTATGCGGGCGTCGGGCGTAGCGAGCGAGGACATCGGCAAGCCGATCGTCGCCGTGGCCAACTCCTTCACGGAGTTCGTCCCCGGGCACACCCACCTCGCGCCCGTCGGCCGGATCGTCTCCGAGGCGATCAAGGCCGCCGGAGCCGTCCCGCGTGAGTTCAACACCATCGCCGTCGACGACGGCATCGCGATGGGCCACGGAGGCATGCTCTACAGCCTGCCGTCCCGCGATCTGATCGCCGACTCCGTCGAGTACATGGTCGAGGCGCACTGCGCGGACGCGCTGATCTGCATCTCCAACTGCGACAAGATCACGCCGGGCATGCTGATGGCCGCGATGCGCCTCAACATCCCCACGGTCTTCGTCTCCGGCGGTCCGATGGAGGCCGGCAAGGCCACCCTGGTCGACGGCACGGTCCGCAAGCTGGACCTGATCAACGCGATGTCGGACGCCGTGAACGAGTCCGTCTCGGACGAGGACATGCTCCGTATCGAGGAGAACGCCTGCCCGACCTGCGGCTCCTGTTCCGGCATGTTCACCGCCAACTCGATGAACTGCCTCGCGGAGGCCATCGGTCTCGCCCTGCCCGGCAACGGCTCGGTCCTGGCCACGCACACCGCGCGCAAGGCGCTGTACGAGAACGCGGGCGCCACGGTCGTCGACATCACCAAGCGCTACTACGAAGGCGGCGACGAGACCGTCCTGCCGCGCAACATCGCCACCCGCGCGGCCTTCGACAACGCCATGGCGCTCGACATCGCCATGGGCGGCTCCACGAACACGATCCTGCACCTCCTCGCCGCCGCCCAGGAGGCCGGTCTCGCCTACGGCCTGGACGAGATCGACGCCGTCTCGCGGCGCGTCCCGTGCCTGTCGAAGGTCGCGCCGAACGTGGCGCCCGGCGGCACGTACTACATGGAGGACATCCACCGGGCCGGCGGCATCCCCGCCATCCTGGGCGAGCTGTACCGCGGCGGCCTCCTCAACGAGGACGTGCACTCGGTGCACTCCGACTCGCTCGACGAGTGGCTCAAGACCTGGGACGTGCGCGGCGGTTCACCCTCCGAGGAGGCCGTGGAGCTGTGGCACGCGGCGCCCGGCTGCAAGCGCTCGGCGACCGCGTTCTCCCAGTCCGAGCGGTGGGACACGCTCGACCTGGACGCCGAGGGCGGCTGCATCCGCTCGCTGGAGCACGCGTACTCGAAGGACGGCGGGCTCGCCGTGCTGAAGGGCAACCTGGCCGTCGACGGCTGCGTGGTGAAGACCGCGGGCGTGGACGAGTCGATCTGGACCTTCGAAGGCCCGGCCGTCGTCTGCGAGTCGCAGGAGGACGCCGTCGAGAAGATCCTCAGCAAGCAGATCAAGGAAGGCGACGTGGTCGTCATCCGTTACGAGGGTCCGCGCGGCGGCCCCGGCATGCAGGAGATGCTCTACCCCACGTCGTATCTGAAGGGCCTCGGCCTGGGCAAGGCATGCGCCCTGGTCACCGACGGCCGCTTCTCCGGCGGTACGTCGGGCCTGTCGATCGGCCACGCCTCGCCCGAGGCGGCGTCCGGCGGGACGATCGCGCTGGTGCGCGACGGCGACCGCGTCCGGATCGACATCCCGGGGCGCTCGATCGAACTGCTCGTCGGGGACGACGAGTTGGCGGTCCGGCGGGACGCGCTGAACGGTGTGTACGAGCCGGTCTCGCGCGAGCGCAAGGTCTCCGTGGCGCTGCGCGCGTACGCGGCGATGGCGACGAGCGCCGACAAGGGCGCGGTCAGGGACGTCTCCCTGCTGGGCTGACGACCGGGCCGGAGAGCGGACCGGGCCGGCGAGCTGGGCCGACCAGCTGGGCCGGTGAGTTGGGCTTCGAGCGTCCCCCCGGCACCAGGTGCGCGTCACCAGGTGTCGGGGTTCTCGCTGTCCACGGCGAAGACGGACCCGTCGGGCGCGCCGGCGTAGATCCGGCCGGGCGCGGTCGCGGGGACGGGCAGTGCCGACATGGTGGCGAGCTTGCCCGACAGCAGACGCGGTCTCGTACGGCCGATCAGCGTGCCGTCCGTCGTGTCGACCGTGATCAACTGCCCGTCGGCGGCGGAGAAGTAGAGCCGGCCGCCGGCCGTCACGACGGGACCGGACGCGCGGGCGACATCGGTCTCCAGCCGCCAGCGGGGCTTCGCGTTCTTCTCCGTACGGGTGGTGTCGACGGCCAGCAGGGTCCCGCCCCGCACCAGCAGGTACGCCGTGTCGTCGCGCGCGGCCACCTGCGCCCCGGACACGAGGTAGGGCAACGGGGCACGCCGTACGTCCCCGCTCGCGGGGTCGTAGCGCACGACCGCGTCCGTCATCGAGTCCAGATCGAGCGACGTGAGGAACAGCGCGCCGCGATCGGTGGCCACCGGCTCCAGGTTTCCGTCGAGCCGCCGCTGCCAGGCGAGTTCGCCCGTCTTCGGGTCCACCGCGCTGACCAGCGTGGTGCCGCCGTCGTCGGAGGACTCGGAGGCGTAGATATGGCCGGTCCGGGGGCTGTGCAGACCGAGGACGGGGTTGGTGTGTCCGGGCAGCGGATGCTCCCAACGCCTCTTGCCCGTCGCGCCGTTGAGCGCCTCCACCCGTCCGTCGGGCTTCACGACCAGGACGGTGTCACCGGCGTGGTGGACGCCGCCCTGATTGCCGGTGACGTCCGTGCTCCAGGCCGGGGTGCCGTCGTCCCTCTCGTACGTCTGCAGCCGTGCGGTCCTCGCGGTGGTCAGGACGGTGTGCACGAGACCGCCGGAGACGACGGGGGCGGACGTGGTCTCGGCGCCCGAGCCGTGCGACCAGATCACGCGCCCGTCGGCCGGGTCGAGCCGGGCGGCGGCGACGCCGCGTGTGGCGCAGAGCAGTGTCGCCGGGACGCCGGAGGCGCCCGGGGTGTACGAACACGCCGGCGCGGTGCCCCGCTCGGTGGTATCGCCGATGTCCTGGGCCAGCCACGGCTTGAAAGCCGCGTCGGTGGTCCCCGCCGCACCGGAGCCCCGGGTGCCGGGCGAGGGCGCTCGCGTATCGCCGAATCCCTGGGCGGCCCAGAGCCCGCCGTACACGAGCACCACGACGCCGACGGCCAGCGCGGACCACTTGGCCCGCCGGCGTCGGTCGCCCGCCGTCCTCGGCTCCGCCGCCCCGGACCCCGCTCCCGCCTTCGTGTCCCCCTTGGTCTCCCGTTTCGTCTCCCGCTTCGTGTTCTGGCGGGACGCGGGTCGTGAAGCCGACGTGTGCTCCGGCGCGCGCCCGGACGGCGACTGCGCCCCCACGTGGGTGCGCTGCCCCTCTCCCGGCAGCACCAAGGGCCGCTCCACGGAGCGCCGTTGAGCCGGTATGAAGGCGTCCGCCTCGTACGACGGCGGCCGCAGCTCCGACATGATCTCGTCCGGCGTGGGTCTCTTCCCGGGTTCCTTGGCGAGGCACCGCCCGACCAGCGGCGCCAGATCGGCGGGCAGCCCGACCAGATCCGCCTCGTCGTGGACCACCTGGTAGGCGACGATGTACGGGCTGTCCGAGTCGAACGGTCCACGCCCCGTCGCCGCGTGCACCAGCAGCGAACCCAGCGCGAACACGTCGGCCGCGGGCCCCACTTCACGCGGGCGCTGGAACTGCTCGGGCGCCATGTACGGCGGCGAGCCGATCAACTTCCCCGTCTCGGTGCGCAGATCGCTGTCGACCGGCCGCGAGATGCCGAAGTCGATGACCCTGGGGCCGTTGTCCGTCAGGAGTACGTTGCCGGGCTTGAGGTCGCGGTGGACGACACCGGCCCGGTGGATGTCCCGCAGCGCCTCGGCGAGCCCCGCCGTCAGTCGGCGCAACTCGGCAGGGGACATGGGCCCGTTGCTCTTGACCTGCTCGGCCAGGGTCGGACCCGGGATGTACGAGGTCGCCATCCAGGGCCGCTCCGCATCCGGGTCCGCGTCGACGACGGGCGCGGTGAACGCCCCGCTGACGCGGCGCGCGGCGGCGACCTCCTGACGGAAGCGGGCCCGGAACTCCGGGTCGGCCGCGTACTGCTGATGCACCACCTTGACGGCGAGGCGCAGCCCCGACGCGGAGCGCGCGAGATGCACCACGCCCATGCCACCGGAGCCGAGGCAGGCCTCAAGGCGGTAACTCCCGGCGTATTCCATGTGTGAGTCCCCCGTGTCGCTTCAGCGAGCGCGACTCACGGAGCCTAGTCGATGGTGCGGCTGTGGCTGAAGAGTGTTGCTAGCCTGCGCGTCGCGGAGAGTGAACATTCAACAAGATCAGCAAGGGGGAGGGCAGCGATGGCTGTTGAAGAGGTTGGAGAGGTCACGGAAGTGGCCACGGATGTGGTCACGGAAGCGGGTACGTCGACCGTCCTGGACGCCGAGATCGAAACACTGGCCGCGGCGGATGTCCTGTATCCGATCGCGCCGGGCTACCGCGTGAACGTGCGCTCGGGTCCGGGCACGAACTACACGCTGGTCCGCACCCTGCCGTACAACGCCAGGGTGCGGATCAACTGCCAGAAGCCGGGCCAGTCGGTGTCCGGGCCGTACGGCACGTCGAATCTCTGGGACAACATCGCCAACGGGCAGTTCGTCTCGGACGCGTATGTGAAGACGGGCAGCGACGGGTACGTCGCCCCGCGCTGCGCCTGAGCCGAGGCCCGGTTCCGGGCGCCGGACCACCGG
>NZ_JBHUZM010000118.1:0-24433 GCF_042667665.1 Streptomyces sp. NPDC057307
GGCCGGGGCCCGTCCGTGTGAGACGAGGCCGCTACCGCAGCAACTCCACCTCCGCCAGCTGCGCCTGACCCTTCGTCACCAGCCGGTACTTCGCGTACGACCCCGGCGTCGCCACCGTGAACGCCCGCGTCTGCCGGTCCCATGCGAAGGACTGCCCCGACCGCTTGTCGAGCGTCTTCCAGGTCGTGCCGTCCGCCGAGCCCTGGAGCTCCCACGCGGCCGGCGACGTCTCCGCCTCGGCGGACGTCAGCGTGTACTGGACCGCCTTCGTCGCCGACGACACCGGCAGCTCGACCGAACCGCCCGCCGCGCCCACCGTCTTCGACGAGTTGTCGAAGAGCGCGCCCGCGCCGGTCACCGCGTCACTCCGCGGCGACGGCACCTTGTCGTCCTTCGCGATCGACACCGGCGCCGCGTCCTCGCCCGAGCCCCACGCCGACGGCTGCGCGCCCATGTCGAACTCCAGCGTGCCGCCCTCGGCGAGCAGGTCGTGCGGCAGCGCCGTGGAGTTCCACGTCTTGCCGTTGACCTTCAGGCCCTGCACGTAGATGTTCTTGTCGCTGTTCTTCGGCGCCGAGACGACGAGCTTCTTCCCGTTCTCCAGGTGCACCGTCGTCTTCGTGAAGAGCGGCGAGCCCACCGCGTACTCCCCGCTGCCCATCACCAGCGGGTAGAAGCCCATCGCGGAGAAGAGGTACCAGGCCGACTGCTCGCCGTTGTCCTCGTCGCCGTGGTAGCCCTGCCCGATCTCGCTGCCGGTGTAGAGGCGGCCCAGCACCTCGCGGACCTTCTCCTGCGTCTTCCAGGGCTGGGAGGCCGCGTTGTACATGTACGTGGCGTGGTGCGCGACCTGGTTCGAGTGGCCGTACATGCCCATCCGGACGTCCCGCGCCTCCGTCATCTCGTGGATGACGCCGCCGTACGACCCCACGAACTCGGGCGCCGCGGTCTCCGGCGTCGCGAAGTACTCGTCCAGCTGCTTGCCGAGACCCGCGCGCCCGCCGTACAGATTGGCGAGGCCGCGTGAGTCCTGCGCCGCGGTGAAGGAGTAGCCCCACGCGTTCGTCTCGGTGTAGTCGTAACCCCACACCCGCGGGTCGAACTTGTCGCTCGGGACCCGCCAGTCGCCCTTCAGGTTCCGGCCCTGGAAGAAGCCGGCCTCGGAGTCGAAGAGGGACACATAGCTCTGGGCGCGGTTGAGGAAGTACTCGGACTCCTCCTTGTACCGCTTCTTGCCCGTCTCCTGGTAGAGCTTCTCGCCCATCTTCGCGATGCCGTAGTCGTTGAGGTAGCCCTCCAGCGACCAGGAGAGGCCCTCATGGGTCTCCGTGGAGGCGTAGCCGAGGAACGGCGACGTCTCCATCCCCTTGCGGCCCACGCCCGCGCTGGGCGGCACCACGGTCGCGTTCTTCAGCGCCGCCTCGTACGCCGCCTTCGCGTCGAAGTCGACACCCTTCACATACGCGTCCGCGAAGGCCACGTCCGAACTGGTGCCGGTCATCAGGTCGGCGTAGCCGGGGGAGGACCAGCGGGAGATCCAGCCGCCGTCCTTGTACTGCTGGACGAAGCCGTCCACCATCTCCCCGGCCTTCTTCGGCGTCAGGAAGGAGTACGCGGGCCAGGTCGTCCGGTAGGTGTCCCAGAAGCCGTTGTTGACGTACACCTCGCCCGTGACGATCTTCGCGCCCGTGTGCGTGGGGGAGTCCGTGCCCATCTTCGGTACGAAGGGGCTCGCGTACTGCTGCCTCGGCTTCTTCTTCGTACCCGTGTTCTCGAAGCCCGAGTTGGGATACAGGTAGAGCCGGTAGAGGCTGGAGTAGAGCGTCGTGAGCTGGTCCTTGTTGGCGCCCTCGACCTCCACCTTCCCCAGGATGCCGTCCCAGGCGCGCTGCGCGTCCTTCTTGACCCGGTCGAAGCCGAGGTCGGCCGGCAGCTCGTCCGCCAGGTTCTTCTTCGCCTGGTCGACGCTGATCAGCGAGGTCGCGATCCGCAGGTTGACGGTACGGTCCTGGCCGGCGTCGAGGCGTACGAAGCCGGTGACGTCCTTGCCGCCACCGCCCGGCAGCTTGCCGCTGTCCTTGACCGCCGCGTCGAAGACGCCGTACACGAACAGCCGCGTGGCGCCCGCCGATCCGCCGCTGCGCACGTCGGAGTAGCCGGTGAAGGACCGGTTCGCCGCGTCGATGGTCAGACCGCCGTCGTTGTTGATGTTGTCGAGAACGACGCTCGCGTCGTCACCGGGATACGTGAACCGCATCGCCGCCGCGTGGTCCGTGGGCGTGATCTCCGCCTTGAGGCCGTTCTCGAACGTCACGCCGTAGTAGTGCGGCCTGGCGATCTCGTTCTCGTGGCGGTACGGCAGCGCGCGCGCCGAGCGCGACGCGTCCGGCGTGCCGGTGGCCGTCGACGGCATGAGCTGGAAGGTCTGCCGGTCGCCCATCCAGGGGCTCGGCTCGTGGCTCGCGGACAGCGCCTCCAGTGCGGGGAGGTTGTCGTCGTTGTTGCCGCGGGAGTACTCGTACAGCCAGCTCGTGGATCCGGCGTCGGTCACCGGCGTCCAGAAGTTGAAGCCGTGCGGCACGGCCGTGGCCGGGAAGGTGTTGCCGCGCGAGAAGGAACCGCTGGAGTTGGTGCCGCGCGTGGTGGACGCGTAGTCCGAGAGGTGCGCGAGACGCTTCTCGGGCGCCTTCACCGCCAGCGTGATGTCGTCCACCCAGCCCTGGAACTTCGCCGGGCCCTTGGCGGAGTCGTACGCCACGAGTATCCGGTCCACCGTCTTGCCGGCGGCGACCGAGCCGATCCGGGAGGCGACGGCGTTCCACTGGTTGACGTACAACCGCTTGGCCTCGCCCTGGCCCTGAGGGGTCATCAGGCCGCCGTGCGAGTCGAGGGCCTTCAGATCGCTCAGGTGGGTGCCGTCGGTGAAGGCGAGGTCCACCGAGACGTTCGTGGCCGGGTAGTTGAGATCCGTCTCCGTCATGGCGGGATAGATCTTGTACGACAGCTCCGTGTTCGCGCGCACGGCCGTGTTGACGTCGAAGACCTTGTTGTACGAGTAGGCCCGGCCGTCCGGCTTGTGCGCACCGGCGTACTCCAGCGCGCGCGTGCCCGTGAAGCCGGCGTTGGACTTGGCCGTGGGCGAGCCGCCGGGGCCGCCGTCGATCTGGCTGCGCATGTCGGCGGGCGGCGGCGTCGTGGTGTCACCGTCGGAGAACTGGACATCGGCGAGCTGGGTGGCGTCGCCGGCCCCGTTGTTCTTGGTGATGTCCAGCCGATAGTGCGCGTACGCGGTCGAATTGTCGAAGTCGTACGACTTTGTCTGGAATGGACCGCCGAAGGTCTGGTCCACTTGGGTGTCGAGCGTTTTCCAGTCCTTGCCGTCCGTCGATCCCTTGAGCGTCCAGTCCTTCGGGTCGCGCTCGGAGTGGTCGTTGGCCGAGGTCAGCGCATAGGTCACGACCTTGACGGAGGTGTCCAGGTCGAACTCGATCCAGGCGGTCGGCTCGAAGGCCAGCCACTTGGTGCTGGACTGGATGTCGACCAGGTTCTCCTTGCCCTCGCCACCGTTCGTGTTCTCGTCGCTGGCGCGCAGCTCCACGACCCGGTCGGTGACATTGCCGGGGATGCCGGCGTTGAACTCGCCGCTCACGCCCGAGGATCGCTTCTCTCCGTCGGGTCCGGTATCGACGGTATTGCGCCAGTCCGGCTGGGTGTCACCCTCTTCGAAAGAGGACGCGAACGAGTCCTTGGCGGCCGCGGCCTTGGCGGGCTGTGCCACGGCTGCCGAGTGTGCGGTCACGACGAGCAGCGAAGCGACAGCCACCAGGGCGGCGTTGCGGCACTGCGTGAGCCGGGGTCTTGGTGTGCGCTGCATCCCGAGTCTTCCTTCCGCGGAAGCATGATGGACAACGTTGTCAAAGGTCATGCGCCGGTTAAGTAGTGATGCAAGAGGCGCAAGGTGTCAAGGGTGTTGCCGGTGCCAGAAGACAGGAACCGGCCATTCTGTCGCAAGTGTTTCGTGGAATGTGCACACAAGTGCCCGCGACGAGAGCGCGCGAGTGGTCCGGATATCGCGCCGTGCGCGATCCGGAAAATGCGGCGAGATCCGTACGGATGCCGCGCGGGTCTTCTGAAACCCGCCCCAGGTCTCAACTAGGGAAAGACTCCCGCCCAAACCTGCTTTCGATCTTGCTCACTCGACCTGAAGTGGACTATACCTGTCGGCGTCCGCCTCGCCAGGTTTCGAACGGCGAAGGACCGGGAGACGGGGGACGGTTGGGTGCCGTGACGTCGCGACGCACCCCGCCGCCAACCATTCAGGCCGTCCCTGCTGTAATCACGCATCACACGTCATGCGTCACACGTGACGCATCACTACGACGCTCAACAAGAAGCACCGCGAGACGCACGGCGAGAAGCACCGCAAGACGCAGAGCAATCAGCACCACAATCCTGAACGACCAGCTTCATTTGACCGCGGTGGCGGGGCCCTTCTGCCTCAGGCGAGAAGGACGGGCGACCGGTACACCGCCTGAGTCCTGGAGAAGGCGAGGACTTGAGCATGGGATCCACCTCCGCTCACAGCAATGAGGGCCTTGGCCGTCGTGATCTGATCAAGCGTTCGGCAGCAATCGGCCTGATCACCGTCCCGACCATGAGCTTCCTGGCGTCCTGCGCGAGCAGCGACAGCGGTACCGAGGACAAGGTCGAGAAGGGCAAGACCTCGGCGAAGAACCCCCTCGGAGCGAACGAGACGGCGCAGCTCGATGTCGTCATCTTCAACGGCGGTTTCGGTGAGCAGTACGCCATCGACGCGGAGAAGCGGTACAACACGGCTTTCCCGAAGGCCCCGAAGGTCAAGCACGCCGCGACCGAGAAGATCCAGTCCACGCTCCAGCCGAGGTTCAACGGCGGCACCCCGCCGGACCTGATCGACAACTCCGGCGCCGAGCAGATGGACATGGGCGTGCTGGTGGGCAAGAAGCAGCTCACCGACCTCACGGCGCTGATGGACGCCCCGTCGTACGACGACCCGGCGAAGAAGGTGCGCGACACCCTGCGCCCCGGCATCGTCGAGATGGGCCAGTTCGACGGCGACCCCGTCTGGATCATGTACTACGCCTACACGGTGTACGGCGTCTGGTACTCGCAGAAGGCGCTGGAGAACCTCGACGCGACGTACCCCGAGACGTGGGACGACATGCTGGCGCTCTGCGCCAAGGCGAAGAAGAAGGGCATCGCGGGCTGGACGTACGCGGGCAAGCACCCGTACTACATCCCGTTCTCGCTCTACCCGCTGATCGCCAAGATCGGTGGCGTCGAGGTCCTCGACAAGATCGACAACCTGGAGCCGAACGCCTGGAACGACCCGGCGGTCAAGACGGCCTTCGAGGCGTACTACGAGCTCTTCAAGAAGGGCTACATCCTCCAGGGCACCCCCGGTCTGGACCACATCCAGTCGCAGACCGCCTGGACGAAGGGCAAGGCGCTCTTCATCCCGAACGGTTCGTGGGTGGAGAACGAGGCGGCCAAGACGATGCCGGCCGACTTCAACCTCGCCGTCGGCGCGCCGTCCAGCATGGACGCCTCCGACAAGATGCCGTTCGGTACCCTCTGGGCGTCCGGCGGTGAGCCCTTCATCGTGCCGGGGAAGGCCAAGAACCCGCAGGGTGGCATGGAGTTGCTGCGCATCATGCTCAGCGAGGAGTCGTCGAAGAACTTCACCTCGCAGGTGAAGTCGCTGACCGCCCTCAACGGCGGCACGGACGGTGTCGAGCTGACCCCCGGCCTGAAGTCGGCCGTCGCGGCCCTGGACAAGGCGGGGACGAACGTCGTCAACCCGCGTCTCCAGGACTGGTACGTCAAGCTCCAGAAGGAGCAGATCGGTGTCGCCGGCCTCGGCGAGATGATGGCCGGGCGCGCCACCCCCGCCGAGACCATCAAGAAGATCCAGGGCTACGCGGATGCCGCCGCGAAGGACCAGTCCATCAAGCACTACAAGCACCAGTGAGCAGGCGTCACCAGCGGCGGCATCCGCACACAGATCGGGGTCGGATCCATGCAGCACGGTAAATACCGGTTCATCGTGGGGTTTTTGATCGCCCCCTTGGCGTTGTACGCGATCTTCGTCATATGGCCGTTCATCCAGTCCATCTACTACTCGTTCACGGACTGGACGGGGCTGAGTTCCGACTTCAAGATGGTGGGCTTCGACAACTACAAGAAGATGTTCGAGGACGACATCTTCTGGAAGTCCTTGCAGCACAGTCTGCTGTTCGTGCTGCTGCTGCCGCTGGTGACGCTCACCCTCGCGCTGTTCCTCGCCTTCATGATCAATGTCGGCGGGAAGCAGAAGAAAGGCGCCGCGATCAGAGGCGTACGCGGATCGGGTTTCTACAAGATCGCGTATTTCTTTCCGCAGGTGCTCTCCGTCGCGATCGTCGCGCTGCTTTTCCAGTTCGCCTACAACCCGGAGAGCGGCGCCATCAACGCGGCGCTCTCGGCGGTCGGTCTGGACAGCATCCAGCCGCTCTGGCTGGGTGACCCGGATCTCGCGCTCTGGTGCGTGATGGCGGTCCTGATCTGGAGCACGGTCGGTTTCTTCGTCGTCCTGTTCTCCGCCGGAATGGCCTCCATTCCGAAGGACTACTACGAGGCGGCGCTGCTGGACGGCGCGGACCGGTTCACGACCTTCTTCAAGATCACGCTGCCGCTGCTCTGGGACACCGTGCAGGCGGGCTGGATCTACATGGGCATCCTGGCGCTCGGCGCCGAGGCGTTCGCGGTGGTGCAGATCATGACCATCGGGCCGGGCGGTGGCGGTCCCGACTACTCCACCACGATCCTGCCGCTGTACGTCTACCAAACGGCCTTCAGAGATGCCCAGGCCGGTTATGCCACAACGATCGGTGTCGCTCTGCTCGTGGTGACGCTGTCCTTCGCGGCAGTCGTGACGAAGCTGGGCCGGCGCGAGCGGCTGGAGTTCTGATGAAGACCACTGACACGCCTCCGGCCGCGCTGCCCGAGGAACCGCAGGACCGGCGGCCGGTGACCAAGGTGAACCCCCCGCCGGTGAAGGAGAAGCGCGAGGGCACCGTCCTCAACGTCTTCTCGCACGGTGTGCTGGTCATCTGGGCGCTGCTGGTCGTCCTGCCGCTGCTGTGGGCGGTGATGTCCTCCTTCAAGGACGACAACTCCATCTTCAGCTCGCCCTGGTCGCTGCCGGACAAGCTCCACTTCGAGAACTGGTCGCGGGCCTGGACCCAGGCGCACATGAGCGACTACTTCTTCAACACCATTGTGGTGGTGGGTGGTTCGCTGATCGGCACCCTGGTGCTCGGCTCGATGGCCGCGTATGTGCTGGCGCGCTTCGATTTCCCCGGGAACCGCTTCATCTATTTCCTCTTCATCGGAGGAATGAGCTTCCCGATCATCCTGGCGCTGGTCCCGTTGTTCTTCGTCATGAACAACATGGGGCTGCTGAACACCACGCACGGTCTGATCCTGGTGTACATCGCCTACTCGCTGCCGTTCACGGTGTTCTTCCTGTCGTCCTTCTTCAGGACGCTGCCGAGTTCGGTGGCGGAGGCGGCGATCATCGACGGCGCCTCGCACACCAGGACCTTCTTCCAGATCATGCTGCCGATGGCCAAGCCGGGTCTGATCAGCGTGGGCATCTTCAACTTCCTCGGGCAGTGGAACCAGTACATGCTGCCGACGGTGCTCAACACCGACCCGGACAAGAAGGTGCTCTCGCAGGGTCTGGTGCAGCTGGCGGTCAGCCAGGGCTACAAGGGCGACTACTCCGGGCTCTTCGCCGGACTGGTGATGGCGATGCTGCCGGTGCTCGCCGCGTACATCATCTTCCAGCGCCAGGTCGTCGCGGGCCTGACGGCGGGAGCGCTCAAGTAGCGGAGCCCGCGCACGCCTTCACCGCTCCACCGAACCGCCCTCCGGCCGCCCGCCGGGGGGCGGTTCGCGGCGTTCGGGGCCCGCGCGAAGGGGGTTCGTTCGGTATCCAACCCGAGCCGAAGGGGTACTTTTCGCCACCGGCAGTGGCCTGAAATCGACAAAACGGCGATGTTCGCAGGTCGGATGCGTAAGTACGGTGCTCATCCGAGTCCGGCACTGCTCAAGGTCTTGACGGGAAGCGACCCGAAAGGCTGAGCTTAGAGTTCACAAGTTGGAGATACGTCGGGGTTTCACAGGCGCGACCCCGGCCGGGGGCGGTGGTCGTGCCGCCTGCCAAGGGCAGGAGTGGATCAGTTGTGGAGACTCCAGGGTCGCAGTCGTCTCTGCACCGGGCGAACCTAGAGCGGGTCGTCCGCGCGGTGCGCATGGCGGGCTCGCTCACCCAGGCGGAGATCGCCCGGAGCACAGGACTGTCGGCGGCCACGGTCTCCAACATTGTCCGCGAGCTCAGGGAGGGCGGCACCGTGGAGGTGACGCCCACCTCGGCGGGGGGCCGCAGGGCCCGCAGCGTCTCGCTCAGCGGCGACGCCGGCATCGTCATCGGCGTCGACTTCGGGCATACGCATCTGCGGGTGGCCGTCGGCAACCTGGCCCACCAGGTGCTCGCCGAGGAGTCCGAACCGCTCGACGTGGACGCCTCGTCGGCGCACGGCTTCGGCCGGGCCGAGGAGCTGGTGGAGAGGCTGATCGAGGCCACCGGGATCGGCCGCCAGAAGGTCATCGGCGTGGGTCTCGGGGTGCCGGGCCCGATCGACGTCGTCTCGGGCACGCTCGGCTCCACCTCGATCCTGCCGGGCTGGACGGGGATAAACCCCAGCGAGGAACTGGCGGGCCGGCTCGGCGTGCCGGTGTACGTGGACAACGACGCCAATCTGGGCGCCCTCGGCGAGCTGGTCTGGGGGAGCGGCCGAGGGGTGAAGGACCTCGCCTACATCAAGGTCGCCAGCGGTGTCGGCGCCGGTCTGGTCATAGACGGTCAGATCTACCGGGGACCGGGCGGTACGGCGGGTGAGATCGGGCACATCACGCTCGACGAGTCGGGCCCCGTCTGCCGCTGCGGCAACCGCGGCTGCATGGAGACCTTCACGGCGGCCCGCTACGTACTGCCGTTGCTCAGGTCCAGCCACGGCCGCGATCTGACCATGGAGCGGGTCGTGCAGCTGGCCAGGGAGGGCGACCCCGGCTGCCGCCGCGTGATCGCCGACGTCGGGCGCCACATCGGCAGCGGCGTCGCCAATCTCTGCAACCTGCTGAACCCCAGCCGGGTGGTGCTCGGCGGCGATTTGGCCGAGGCTGGGGAGCTGGTGCTGGCGCCGATACGCGAGTCGGTCTCGCGGTACGCGATCCCGAGTGCGGCCAGACAGCTCTCGGTGCTTCCGGGAGCCCTCGGCGGCCGGGCAGAGGTGCTCGGCGCACTCGCCCTCGTACTGAGCGAAATGGGCGATTCGACCCTTCTTGAGAGCACGCTGCCCGTCGGCACCGCTGTCTTCACTTAGATAACGAATGGCACCGTTGTCATCTCGTTAAGGATTTACTCCTTGACGCTGCGTCCGCAGCGGAGTTGACTTCCAGCCACCTCGGCCGCAACGTCGCGGCCTCGTCAGGGAGGTTTCTGAAGTGAACGCACATCTCCGACGTGCTGCCGTGGCCGCCGCTGCCACCGCGATGGCCGTCTCGCTTGCCGCCTGTGGAAGCGCCAAAGAGTCCGGAGACTCCGCCAAGGAGTCGAAGAAGGAGAAGGGCGACGCGCTGACCATCGGTCTGCTGCTGCCCGAGAACCAGACCGCCCGCTACGAGAAGTTCGACAAGCCGCTCATCGAGAAGCGGGTCAGCGAACTGACCGACGGCAAGGGCAAGATCGTCTACGCGAACGCCAAGCAGGACGCGTCGACCCAGAACCAGCAGGCCGACACGATGGTCACCAACAAGGTCGACGCGCTGATCGTGGACGCCGTCGACTCCAAGGCCATCACCAGCTCGATCACGAAGGCGAAGGAAGCCGGCATACCGGTGATCGCCTTCGACCGCCTCGCCGAGGGCGACATCGACGGCTACGTCTCCTTCGACAACGAAGAGGTCGGCCGCGTCCAGGGCCAGGCGCTCCTGGACGAGCTGGGCACCAAGGCGAAGGACGGTGACATCGTGATGATGAACGGTGCCATCACCGACCCGAACGCCGCCCTCTTCAAGAAGGGCGCCAAGTCCGTCCTCGACGGCAAGGTGACGATCGGCAAGTCGTACGACACCAAGGAGTGGAAGCCGGAGAACGCCAACGCCAACATGGAAGGCGCGATCTCGGCCCTGGGCAAGGACAAGGTCGTCGGCGTCTACTCCGCCAACGACGGCATGGCGGGCGGCATCATCGCCGCCCTCAAGAGCGCCGGCGTCAGCCCGCTCCCGCCGGTCACCGGCCAGGACGCCGAACTCGCCGGTGTCCAGCGCATCGTCGCCGGTGAGCAGTTCATGAGCGTCTACAAGCCGTACCCGACCGAGGCCGCCATCGCAGCCGAGATGGCCGTCGCGGTCGCCAAGGGCGACTCCCTGGACTCCATCGCCAAGACGAAGCTCGACAGTGCCACCACCAAGGGCATCCCGTCGGTCCTCGTCCCGGTCGTCTCGCTGACCAAGGACAACATCAACGACACGGTGATCAAGGACGGCATCTACACCGTCGACGAGATCTGCACCGCGAAGTTCAAGGCCAAGTGCGACACCCTCGGCGTCAAGTAGCCGACACGTCAGACCGCGGAAACCCGCCCTGAAGCCTGTCCGGCGCCCCGCCCTCAACTGTCCCGCTATCGGGCGGGGCGCCGGACGGACCACTTCACGGCTTTTCGTGTGTCCCCGTATTTCTCTCTTCTGCTCGACCCCCGCGCCCAACACCCCCGGGCGCGGTATCCCCGCCGGCCAGGCGGCGAAGGAGATGGTTCAAGTGACCGCTACGCCCGTGCTGGCGTTGCGAGGGGTCTCCAAGCGGTTCGGTGCCGTGCAGGCGCTCACCGACGTAGAGCTTGAGGTCCATGCCGGACAGGTCGTCGCCCTCGTGGGCGACAACGGTGCCGGCAAATCGACGCTCGTCAAGACGATCGCCGGAGTCCACCCCATCGATGACGGCGTCATCGAGTGGGAGGGCGGATCGGTCGCGATCAACAAACCGCACGACGCCCAGGCACTGGGTGTCGCGACGGTCTACCAGGACCTCGCGCTGTGCGACAACCTCGACGTCGTGGGCAATCTGTACCTCGGCCGGGAGCTCCGTTCCTGGGGCGTCCTCAACGAGGTCGAGATGGAGCGCCGCGCCCGCGAGCTGCTCAACACCCTGTCGATCCGTATCCCCAGCGTGCGCATCCCGATCGCCTCGCTCTCCGGCGGCCAGCGCCAGACCGTGGCCATCGCCCGGTCCATGCTCGGCGAGCCCAAGCTGGTGATCCTCGACGAGCCCACCGCGGCCCTCGGCGTCGAGCAGACCGCCCAGGTCCTCGACCTGGTCGAGCGGCTGCGTGAACGCGGTTACGCCGTGATCCTCGTCAGCCACAACATGGAGGACGTCCGCGCGGTCGCCGACAAGGTCGCCGTGCTCAGGCTGGGCCGTAACAACGGCTTCTTCGACGTCGCCACCACCTCGCAGGAAGACATCATCTCCGCGATCACCGGTGCCACGGACAACGCCGTGACCCGACGCGCGGCGCGCAACGTGGAGGTTAAGAAGTGAGCATCGACAAGACCTCCGCCCCCGTCGGCACCGCCGACGACGCGCCCGCCCCGGCGGCCGGCGCCAGCACGGTCGCGGTGGACCCCCGGCTCCTCGTCCGCGAACAGGGCTTCGCCGGCTATCTGTCGGAGTTCAAGCGCAAGATGCGCGGCGGTGACCTCGGCTCCATACCGGTCGTCATCGGCCTGATCATCATCTGGGCGATCTTCGCCAGCCTGAACTCGAACTTCCTGACGGCGGGCAACCTCTCCAACATCGCGGTCGCCATGGTCGGCACCGGCATGATCGCGGTCGGCATCGTCTTCGTCCTGCTGCTCGGTGAGATCGACCTGTCGGTCGGCTCGGTCAGCGGTGTGGCGGGTGCCGCCTTCGCGGTCCTCGCCGTCACCCACGGCATGGCGGAGTGGCTGGCGCTGATCATCGCCATCCTGACCGGCGCCGTCGCGGGCGCCATCCACGGCTTCTTCTTCGCCCGTGTGGGCGTGCCCGCGTTCGCCGTGACCCTGGCCGGTCTGCTGTTCTGGAACGGCTTCATGCTCCAGATCCTCGGCGACGACGGCACCATCAACCTCGACCCCGACGGCCTGGTCGCCAACCTGACCGGCTACTACTTCTCCGACGTCGCCGCCGCCTACGGCCTCGCGGTGATCGCGGTGGCCGGCTACTTCCTGTCGGCGTTTTTCGACAACCGCCGCCGGGCCGCCGCCGGAGTCCCGTCCCGCCCGCTGAGCGAGATCATCGTCCGTACGGCGCTGCTCGCCGTCCTGGCGTTCGCCGCGGCGATCATGTTCAACCAGAACAAGGGCCTGCCCCTGGCCGTCCTGATCTTCCTGATCGTCCTGGTGCTGACGGACTTCGTGCTCCGCCGCACCAGCTTCGGCCGCAAGATCTTCGCGCTCGGCGGCAGCGTCGAGGCGTCCCGCCGCGCCGGTATCAGCGTCATCGGCGTCCGGATCGCGGTCTTCTCCATCGCGGGCACCTTCGCCGCGATCGGCGGTCTCTTCATCGCCTCGAAGATCACCTCCGCCAACCAGGGCGCCGGCGCCGGTGAGCTGCTGATGAACGCCATCGCCGCGGCCGTCATCGGCGGCACCAGCCTCTTCGGCGGCCGGGGCCGCACCTGGAACGCGCTGCTCGGTGTGCTTGTCATCACGTCGATCCAGTACGGGCTCGCCCTCCAGGGCATCGCCTCGCCGATCCAGTACATGATCACCGGTGGAGTGCTTCTCGCCACGGTCGTCATCGACGCCGTCACCCGGAAGACCCAGAAGACCGCTGGTCGCGCCTGACAGCCGTCGCCGTACGGCGTGCCCGGCACCGGACCCCGGTGCCGGGCACGTTCGCGTTCGGGCGGCGCATGCCGGGGGCGTCCGGGGGGCGTACGTCTGACATACGCACAAATGATCGTACGGTGATTCACGCGCTGCCCGATGACGTCCGGCGCGACGGGAACATTAGACTCGGCGGACCGGATGCCAGATCAGTCAACGCCAAGGAGGCACGGTGACACAGCCGCGCGCAGCACGACCGCCCGAGGCGGCGGTGGGCGACGGATGGGACCTGCTGACCCGGATCAAGGGCCCGCGTGATCTGGACCGCCTCGGCCCCGAGCAGCTGGACCAGCTCGCCCGCGAGATCCGGTCGTTCCTCGTCGACGCCGTCTCCAAGACCGGCGGACACCTCGGTCCCAACCTCGGGGTCGTCGAGCTGACGATCGCCCTGCACCGGGTCTTCGACTCGCCCAGGGACAAGGTCCTCTTCGACACCGGCCACCAGTCCTACGTGCACAAGCTGCTCACGGGACGTCAGGACTTCACGAAGCTCAAGAGCAAGGGCGGCCTGTCCGGCTACCCGTCCAGGGCCGAGTCCGAGCACGACATCATCGAGAACTCGCACGCCTCGACGGTCCTCGGCTGGGCCGACGGCCTCGCCAAGGCCAATCAGGTCCTCGGCCGCGAGGACCACGTGGTCGCCGTCATCGGCGACGGCGCGCTCACCGGCGGCATGGCCTGGGAGGCGCTGAACAACATCGCCGCCGCCAAGGACCGCCCGCTCGTCATCGTCGTCAACGACAACGAGCGCTCCTACGCGCCCACCATCGGCGGCCTCGCGAACCATCTGGCGACCCTGCGCACCACCGACGGCTACGAGCGCTTCCTGGCCCGCGGCAAGGACATCCTGGAGCGCACCCCGGTCGTCGGCCGCCCGCTCTACGAGACGCTGCACGGCGCGAAGAAGGGCCTCAAGGACTTCATCGCCCCCCAGGGCATGTTCGAGGACCTCGGCCTGAAGTACGTCGGCCCGATCGACGGCCACGACCTGGAGGCGATGGAGTCGGCCCTCCAGCGCGCCAAGCGCTTCGGCGGCCCCGTCATCATCCACTGCCTCACCGAGAAGGGCCGCGGCTACCAGCCCGCGCTCCAGGACGAGGCCGACCGCTTCCACGCCGTCGGCAAGATCCACCCCGACACCGGCCTGCCGATCGCCAGCTCAGGCGTCGACTGGACCTCGGTGTTCGGCGAGGAGATGGTCAAGCTCGGCAACGAGCGCCCCGACATCGTCGCCATCACGGCCGCGATGCTCCAGCCGGTCGGCCTGGAGAAGTTCGCGAAGGCGTTCCCGGACCGGGTGTACGACGTGGGGATCGCCGAGCAGCACGGGGCGGTGTCGGCGGCCGGCCTGGCCACCGGGGGACTGCACCCCGTCTTCGCCGTCTACGCGACATTCCTCAACCGCGCCTTCGACCAGGTCCTGATGGACGTCGCCCTGCACAACTGCGGCGTCACGTTCGTACTCGACCGCGCCGGGATCACCGGCACCGACGGCGCCTCCCACAACGGTATGTGGGACATGTCGATCCTCCAGTGCGTGCCCAACCTGCGGATCGCCGCCCCGCGCGACGCCGACCAGGTGCGGGCGCAGCTCCGCGAGGCCGTCGACGTCGAGGACGCCCCGACCGTGGTGCGCTTCTCCAAGGGCGCCGTCGGCCCCGCCGTCGCCGCCGTGGCCAAGGTCGGCGGCATGGACGTGCTGCGCAGGCCCGCCGAGGGCACGGCGGACGTCCTGCTCGTCTCGGTCGGCGCGCTCGCCCCGATGTGCCTGGAGATCGCCGATCTCCTCGACAAGCAGGGCATCTCGACGACCGTGGTCGACCCGCGCTGGGTCAAGCCCGTCGACGAGGCGCTCGCGCCGCTCGCCGAGCAGCACCGCGTGGTCGTCACCGTCGAGGACAACAGCCGCGCGGGCGGCGTCGGTTCGGCCGTCGCCCAGTCCCTGCGGGACGCCGGTGTCGACACCCCCCTGCGGGACTTCGGCATCCCGGCCCGCTTCCTCGACCACGCGTCGCGCAAGGAGTTGCTGGCCGAGATCGGTCTGACGGCCCCCGACATCGCGCGCCAGGTCACCGGCCTCGTGTCGCGGATCGACGGCCGTATGGCCGGCGAGCCGTCGGCCGAGGAGGTCGCGCGCGACTGATACAGCCGCGACCGAACACGACGCGACCGCGAACACGGCCGCGCACATCGTCGGACGGGCCGGTCGGACTCCCTGTACGGGTGGTCCGACCGGCCCATCCGTGTGAAATAAACGCTTCCGGGCACCGGCGCCGCCGAGCACCTCTCGATCATGGCGGCAACCACGCACTCGGAGGTACGCCGGTGAGCACCCAGCACGACACGGAACCCAGCAGAAATTCGCTGTTCCGCACGAAAACCGTCGAACAGTCCATCCAGGACACCGAAGAGCCGGAGCACGCGCTCAAGAAGTCGCTCTCCGCGCTCGATCTGACGGTCTTCGGCGTCGGTGTCATCATCGGCACCGGCATCTTCGTCCTCACCGGCGCCGTCGCCAAGGACAACGCGGGCCCCGCCACCGCCCTCGCCTTCGTCGCCGCCGGCGTCGTCTGCGCCCTCGCGGCCGTCTGCTACGCGGAGTTCGCGTCGACCGTGCCGGTGGCCGGATCCGCGTACACCTTCAGCTACGCCTCACTCGGCGAACTGCCCGCCTGGATCATCGGCTGGGACCTGGTCCTCGAATTCGCCCTCGCCACCGCCGTGGTGGCCGTCGGCTGGTCCGGCTATGTGCAGTCGCTGCTCGACAACGCCGGCTGGCACATGCCCCACGGCCTCGCCGGCACCAACGAGGAAGAGGGCTTCGGCTTCAACCTGTTGGCCTTTCTCCTCGTCCTCCTGCTGACCGGGATCCTGGTCCTCGGAATGAAGCTCTCCGCCCGCGTCACCGCGGTCGTCGTGGCCATCAAGCTGGTGGTCGTCCTGATCGTCATCATCGCCGGCTCGTTCTTCATCGACTCCAAGAACTACTCGCCGTTCATCCCCAAGGCCCAGGCCCAGTCCTCGGGCACCAGCCTCGACTCGCCGCTCATCCAGATCATGTTCGGCTACACACCCACCAACTTCGGCGTCATGGGCATCTTCACCGCCGCCTCCGTCGTCTTCTTCGCGTTCATCGGCTTCGACATCGTCGCCACGGCCGCCGAGGAGACGAAGGTGCCGCAGCGCGACATGCCGCGCGGCATCCTCGGCTCACTGATCATCTGCACCGTGCTCTACGTCGCCGTGTCGATCGTCGTCACCGGCATGCAGAAATACACCCAACTGACCGTGGACGCACCGCTCGCCGACGCCTTCAAGGCCACCGGGCATCCGTTCTACTCGGGTGTCATCAGCTTCGGCGCCGCCGTCGGCCTCACCACCGTGTGCATGATCCTGCTCCTCGGCCAGACCCGGGTGTTCTTCGCGATGAGCCGTGACGGGCTGCTCCCGCGGATCTTCTCGCACGTCCACCCCAGATTCCGCACCCCGTACCGCTCGACGGTGCTGCTCGGTGTGATCATCGCGATCGTCGCGGGCTTCACCAGCATCGAGGAACTGGCCTCGCTGGTGAACATCGGCACGCTCTTCGCCTTCGTCGTCGTCGCGATCGGCGTGGTCATCCTGCGCCGTACGCGCCCCGATCTGCCGAGGTCCTTCCGCACCCCGCTGGTGCCGTGGCTGCCGGCCGCGTCCGTACTCGCCTCGCTGTGGCTGATGCTCAACCTGCCGGCCGAGACCTGGCTGCGTTTCGGCATCTGGATGGCCATCGGCGTGGTCGTCTACTTCGCCTACGGGCGGGGCAACAGCCGCCTGGGCAAGTCCGGCTGACGCCACCTCAGTCACCACCACCGCACGAAAGTCACGCATGTCCGTCGAGTCGCCGTCCACCGCACCACGCCTCGCACCCCCGAGGCCGCACCACCCTCGGCGGCAGCCGAGCCGTACGCCCCCGTACGGCTTCTGGCGAAGACTGCTGCCCGTCCTGGCCGCCGTCGCCCTCGCCATCAGGCTCCCGTCCTTCCTGCACCCCTTCTGGAGCCCCGACGAGGGCTATCTCGCCGTCCAGGCCCGCATACTGGCGAACGGCGGGGAGCTGTACGAGACCGTCGTCGACCGCAAGCCGCCCCTGCTGCCCTGGCTGTACGAGGCGGCGTACACGCTCCTCGGTGATGGATCCGTCCAGGCGATGAAACTCCTCGCGGTCGCCGCTCAGTTCGGCACGGCCGCCCTGCTCGCGGCGTTCGCCCGGCGCCGCTGGGGCGACCGGGCCGGCGCCACGGCCGGGGTGCTCTTCCTGCTGATCTCCGTCGGATTCATCCCGCAGGACACCCAGGCCCTCACCTTCGAGGTCGTCATACTGCCCTTCACGGCGGCGGCCGTCCTGTTCGCCGACCGGGGCCGCTGGGGCGCCGCCGGAGTCGCCGTCGCCGGGGCGTTCCTCACCAAGCAGACCGGCGGCGTGGTCCTCGTCCCGGTGCTGTGGCTGCTCTGGCGTACCTGCGGACCCGGCCCCGCCGTGCGGCCGGCGCTGCTCCGTACGGCGGCCGGCTTCGCCGTCCCGGTCGCCGCCGCCGCGCTCCTGACCGACCCGGCGGGTTTCCTCTTCTGGACGGTCACCGGATCGGGGACGTACGCCTTCTCCCTCACCGGCTCCGAACTCCACGTCCTGATCCGGGCGTTCGTGAACACCCTGATCCTCTGCCTCTGCTGCGTCGGCGTCGTCCCGCCGGTCACCAGAGCCCTGCGGACCACCCCCCGACCGGCCGGGACACCCCTCACCGACCTCTGGGTCTGGTTCGCCGCCTCCGCCGGAGCCGTCACCGTCGGATTCCACTTCTACGGCCACTACTTCCTGCAACTCCTGCCGCCCATCACCCTGTTGGCGACCGCCACCCTGCGGTCGCTGCGCCGGGAACGCCTCAGATCCGTCCTGTCCGTGCCGGCCTGGGTCTGCGCGCTCTTCGTGGTCTGGGCGGTCTTCGCCCCCCGCTCGGAACTCGTCCACGCCGAACGCGTCGCCACCGCCGTACGGGAACACAGCGCCCCGACCGACCGGGTCCTCGTGTGGGGCATGCACCCGCAGACGTACCGTCTCGCCGACCGCGCCCCCGCCAGCCGCTATCTGACCGCCGGGCTCCTCACCAACTTCAGCGGCGGCAGGGACGGCCCACAGGTCGGCGAGGCGTACGGAGTGCCGGGCGCCTGGCGGGTCTTCGCCGAGGAGATGCGGGCGCGACCACCCGCGCTGATCGTGGACGACTCACGCGGCAAGCCCTACGGCCCCGAACGGCTCCCGACACTGCGGCGGTTGCTGGCCGGTCAGTACGAGCCGCTTCCCGGCACCGTCGAGGGCACCGTCCTCTACGTACGCTCCTCCGGGAGCTGACGCACCGTCCGGGGTCCGACAGTTCGCGCCCCGTACGCCTCGACCCGGCGCCGCAGCTCCCGGTCGGCGGTGACGACGACACAGGGGCGCCCGTCCGCGCCCGCGGCCAGTTCCGCGATCAGGTCGTCACCGCTGCCGGGCGCCGACTCCACCCGTACACCCGGCACGGACTCCACGCCCCGTGCCTGGCCCTCCACGACCAGCACCAGCTCCAACGGCCCGGGAATCCCGGCGTCGGGCAGCCCGTCCCCGGCGAGCGGCACCAGGCGGTCCCGCAGCCGCTCGGCCGCCGCGCGCCGGTCGCGCCACCATCCGTCGGGTACCGAACCGACCACGTTCGCCCCGTCGACAATCAGTAGAATCCGCACTTCAGGAGCGTGCCACAACCGCCCGGGGCGGTACGGTTCCCGTTCGCCCGCGAATGCTATCGTCGGGGAAATTTCATGCGCTGGGAAGGTGGCAGTGGGTCATGGCACTGCGGTCCGCACGGACGTCGAAACGATCCGGTCGGGGCCCCGGCGAGGCCCCGGACATCGGCGGCCGGCCGGCTGAGTCCGTCCCCGTTCCCACGGCCGACGGCACACTGCCCGCGACCAGCCGCTGGCTGGTGCGCGGCAAGGACGGCAGGCTCACCGCGTACGCGCCCACCGAGGGCGGCGTGCTGCGGTGGACGGAGGACCGGCTCGGCGGGCCACGCTGGTCGGGCCCCGAACTCCTCCCGGCCCCGGGCCTGTTGCCGTACCTGTCCATCGCCAGCGGCGCCGAGGGCTACGTCCACCTGGTGGGCCTGCGCCGCAAACCGGCCGCCGAGGGGCAGATCCGGACGGACGTCATGTACGCCGTCCAGTTCCAGACCGGCCGCCCGCTGCGGGACTGGCAGCCGCTCAGCACGCCGTACCCGAAGGACCTCGCCAGAGGCGGCCTGCTCGGTCTGCCGGCGGCGGTGATCGACCCCAACGGCTCGCTGCACCTGTTCGCCCGCAACGCGGGCCGCGGCCTCTCGTCCCGGATCCAGAAACCCACCGGAGCGTGGGTCGGGTGGGCGGACCTCAAGGGCTCCCGGATGACGGGCGAGGCCGCGGCGGTCGTGGGCGAGGACGGTCTGATCGAGGTCCTGGCCCCGACCGACGACGCGGTGATGCGCTGGCGGCAGCCGAAGGTGGCGGTGAAGGCCGAGCGCGACCTGAAGAGCTTCGCGGCCCGCGTCGCCCCCGGCACCCTCGCCTCGGAACGCACCGGCGGCGACCGCCTCACCCACTACTGGCGCGACACCGACGACCGTACGGTGCACGCCTGGCGTCTCGAAACGGGCGAGACCGCCCCACTGGGCGGCCCGGGCACCGGCCCGATCGCCCTGCTCCGTACCCCCGTGGACGGCCACGACTGCACGATCCTGGCCCAACGCGGCCTCGACGGACGCCCCATGCTCGCCGCCTACCCGACGGAGGACGAGGCGGCGGGCGTCACCTGGACCCCGACCGGCGAACAGTGCGTGGGCGCGCCTGCGCTGGCGCTGGACGGGCGCGGCCGGGTGGTGATGGCGGCGATCGCCAAGGACGGCGGCCTGCGGGTGGCCCGTCAGAAGGCGGAGCCGGGGCTGGCGTTGGAGGCGTGGGCGCGGGTGTGAGGGGGCGGGGGTTCGTTGTGCCGGGTCCGTCCCTGCGGGCCGGTGGTCGGTTCGGTTCGTCCTCAAGCGCCGGACGGGCTGGGTGGGTTGCGGTGGTGGCCGGGTGCCGCTCCGGGGTCATGGCCGGACGGCGTGACTTACGCCGCGTGCAGGGTTCGTTGGACCCGGGGGAACCAGCATTTCCACGCGGCACAAGTCAGCCTGAGTGTCCGACCACGACCCCTGCGCGTCCCCCTTCCAACCCGCGGGCGGGAGTGGGGGTGGCTTGTACGGGTGTCGTGACGGCGTGAGGGGGGCGGGGTCGTAGGAGGGGTGTGTTCGGACACTCAGGCTGACTTGTGTCGCGTGGACAAGGAGGCCGCGTCGGGTCCAACGAGCGTTGCACGCGGCGTAAGTCACGCCGTCCGGACATACCCCTCCGGAGACCCCGCACCCCGACCACGACCGACCACCGCAACCCAGCAACGCGCAACCCGCCGGGACGGCAACCCGCACCCCGACCACGACCGACCACCGCAACCCAGCAACGCGCAACCCGCCGGGACGGCAACCCGCACCCCGCCCACGACCGACCACCGCAACCCAGCAACGCGCAACCCGCCGGGACGGCAACCCGCACCCCGCCCACGACCGACAACCGCAACCACCCAGCCCGTCCGGCGCCTGAGGACACAACCGACCACCGGGCGGAAGCTTCCCGCCCGGTGGCCCACCGCACACGCGTTACGCCGGCACGCTCGCCACACCCGTCTCCAGGAACTTCTTCCCGTTCACCCGCTCCGAGACGCCCTCCCGGTCCAGGTACGGCGTGATGCCGCCCAGGTGGAACGGCCAGCCCGCGCCCGTGATCAGGCAGAGGTCGATGTCCTGGGCCTCGGCGACGACGCCCTCGTCCAGCATCAGGCCGATCTCCTGCGCCACCGCGTCGAGCACGCGCGCCCGGGTCTGCTCCTCCGTCAGCACCGTGTCGCCCTGCTTGAGCAGCGCCACGACCTCCGGGTCCAGCTCGGGCTGACCGGAGTCGTACACGTAGAAGCCCCGCTTGCCCGCCTTGACGACCGCCGCCAGGTTCTGCGAGACCGTGAAGCGGTCCGGGAAGGACCGGTTGAGGGTCTCGGAGACATGCAGACCGATCGCGGGACCGACCAGCTCCAGCAGGACCAGCGGCGACATCGGCAGCCCCAGCGGCTCGACGGCCTTCTCGGCGACGGCGACCGGCGTGCCCTCGTCGATGACGTTCTGGATCTCGCCCATGAAGCGGGTGAGGATGCGGTTGACGACGAACGCTGGCGCGTCCTTCACCAGCACCGCGCTCTTCTTGAGCTTCTTCGCGACACCGAACGCCGTCGCGAGCGACGCGTCGTCCGTCCGCTCGCCGCGCACGATCTCCAGCAGCGGCAGGATCGCCACCGGGTTGAAGAAGTGGAAGCCGACGACCCGCTCCGGGTTCTTCAGCTTCGACGCCATCTCGGACACCGACAGCGACGAGGTGTTGGTGGCGAGGATCGCGTGCGCCGGGGCGACCGCCTCGACCTCCGCGAACACCTGCTGCTTGACGCCCATCTCCTCGAAGACGGCCTCGATGACGAAGTCGGCGTCGGCGAAACCGTCGGCCTTGTCCAGCACTCCGGTGACCAGGCCCTTGTAGCGGTTGGCCTTGTCCTGGTTGATCCGGCCCTTGCCGAGCAGTTTGTCGATCTCGGCGTGGACGTAGCCCACACCCTTGTCGATCCGCTCCTGGTCGATGTCCGTAAGAACCACCGGTACTTCGAGCCTGCGCAGGAACAGCAGCGCCAACTGCGAGGCCATCAGGCCGGCTCCGACGACGCCGACCTTGGTGACGGGACGCGCCAGCGCCTTGTCGGGCGCGCCCGCCGGGCGCTTGGCGCGCCGCTGCACGAGGTTGAACGCGTAGATCCCGGACCGCAGTTCACCGCCCATGATCAGGTCGGCGAGCGCGGTGTCCTCGGCGTCGTAACCCGCCTGCAGGTCACCGTCCTTGGCGGCGGCGATGATGTCCAGCGCGCGGTACGCGGCGGGGGCCGCGCCGTGCACCTTGGAGTCCGCGACGAACCTGCCGCGCGCGACGGCCTGGTCCCACGCGTCGCCCCGGTCGATCTCCGGACGCTCCACCTTCAGCTCGCCGCTCAGAACCGACGCGGTCCACAGCAGCGACTGCTCCAGGAAGTCCGCGCCCTCGAACAGCGCGTCGGCGATGCCCAGTTCATAGACCTGCGCGCCCTTGAGCTGCTTGTTCTGGTTCAGCGAGTTCTCGATGATCACCGTGACCGCGCGGTCGGCGCCGATCAGGTTCGGCAGCAGCGTGCAGCCGCCCCAGCCGGGGACGAGACCGAGGAAGACCTCGGGCAGCGAGAAGGCGGGCAGCGCGGCGGAGACGGTGCGGTACGAGCAGTGCAGCCCGATCTCGACGCCACCGCCCATCGCGGCGCCGTTGTAGTACGCGAACGTCGGTACGGCGATGCCCGCGAGCCGCTTGAAGACGTCGTGGCCGCCCTTGCCGATGGCCAGCGCGTCCTCGTGCCGCTTCAGCAGCTCGACGCCCTTGAGGTCGGCGCCGACGGCGAAGATGAACGGCTTGCCGGTGACACCGACACCGACGATCTTGCCCTCGGCGGCCTCCGCCTCGACCTGGTCGATCGCCGCGTCGACATGGGCCAGCGACTGCGGTCCGAACGTCGTCGGCTTGGTGTGGTCCAGGCCGTTGTCCAGCGTGATGAGCGCGAACATGCCCACGCCGCCGGGGAGTTCGAGGTGGCGTACGTGCGCCTGGGTGACGACCTCGCCCGGGAACAGCTCGGCCGCGCCCTTCAGGAGTTCAGCGGTGCTCACTTGTTTCCTCCGTCGAAGTGCGGGTTCTCCCAGACGACCGTCGCGCCCATGCCGAAGCCGACGCACATGGTGGTGATGCCGTAGCGGACCTGCGGCTGCTCCTCGAACTGCCGGGCCAGCTGCGTCATCAGCCGTACACCGGAGGACGCGAGCGGGTGGCCGTACGCGATGGCGCCGCCGTACTGGTTGACGCGCGGGTCGTCGTCGGCGATGCCGTAGTGGTCGAGGAAGGCCAACACCTGTACGGCGAAAGCCTCGTTGATCTCGAAGAGGCCGATGTCGTCGATCGCCAGACCGGCCTTGGCGAGGGCCTTCTCGGTCGCCGGGATCGGGCCGAAGCCCATGACCTCGGGCTCGACACCCACGTACGCGTAGCTCACGAGGCGCATCCTGACCGGCAGCCCGGCCTCACGCGCGAACTCCTCGGAGGCGATCAGCGAGGCCGTGGCACCGTCGTTCAGACCCGCCGCGTTGCCGGCCGTGACGCGGCCGTGCGGGCGGAAGGGGGTCTTGAGCCCGGCCAGGGACTCCAGCGTCGTCCCGGGGCGCATGGGCTCGTCCTCGGTGGCCAGGCCCCAGCCCGTCTCGCCGCCCTCGGGGCTGGTGCGGCGCACCGAGATCGGTACGAGGTCCTGCTGGATCTTGCCGTTCGCGTACGCCTTCGCGGCCTTCTCCTGCGAGCGCACGGCGTACTCGTCGGCGCGCTGCTTGGTGATGTGCGGGAAGCGGTCGTGCAGGTTCTCCGCGGTCATGCCCATGAAGAGGGCCGACTCGTCGACGAGCTTCTCCGAGACGAACCGCGGGTTCGGGTCGACGCCCTCGCCCATCGGGTGGCGGCCCATGTGCTCGACACCGCCGGCGACGACGATGTCGTACGCGCCGAAGGCGATGGAGCCGGCGGTGGTCGTCACGGCGGTCATCGCGCCGGCGCACATGCGGTCGATCGAGTAGCCGGGGACGGACTGCGGCAGCCCGGCGAGGATGCCGGCGGTACGGCCGATGGTCAGGCCCTGGTCACCGATCTGCGTGGTCGCGGCGATGGCGACCTCGTCGATCTTCGCGGGGTCGAGGTCCGGGTTGCGCCGCAGCAGCTCCCGGATGGCCTTGACGACGAGGTCGTCGGCCCGGGTCTCGTGGTAGATGCCCTTCGGGCCCGCCTTGCCGAACGGGGTGCGGACGCCGTCGACGAAGACGACATCCCTGACGGTACGAGGCACGATGGCTCTCCTCCAGGGTGCGGGGGCTCTGCGGGCACGCTTGCTTGGATCCTATGCTACTTGCGGGTAACAGGGATGCCCAGGGCGACGGGGTGTTCCCCGGGTCACGGTGGTCGGTCGTGGGCGGGGTGCGGGTTGCCGTCCCGGCGGGTTGCGCGTTGCTGGGTTGCGGTGGTCGGTCGTGGGCGGGGTGCGGGGTCTCCGGAGGGGTATGTCCGGACGGCGTGACTTACGCCGCGTGCAGCGCTCGTTGGACCCGATGAGACGTTCTTGTTCACGCGGCACAAGTCAGCCTGAGTGTCCGAACACACCCCTCCTGCGACCCCGCCCCCCTCTCAC
>NZ_JBHUZM010000119.1:0-24119 GCF_042667665.1 Streptomyces sp. NPDC057307
CATCAGCTCGTCCGACTATTGTGTACAGCGGCGCGGCCCCAGGGTTAACTCCGGTGGGGCCGCGCCTCGTTCCGCGTACGGCAACGCGCAGAAGTAACTACGCGTCAGAGATTGCCGCGCTTCTCCTGCTCCCGCTCGATCGCCTCGAACAGGGCCTTGAAGTTGCCCTTGCCGAAGCCCATCGAGCCGTGCCGCTCGATCATCTCGAAGAACACGGTCGGCCGGTCCTGGACCGGCTTGGTGAAGATCTGCAGCAGATAGCCGTCCTCGTCGCGGTCCACGAGGATCTTCAGCTCGCGCAGGGTCTCGACCGGCACCCGGGTCTCGCCCGCCCACTCGCCGAGCGTGTCGTAGTACGAGTCGGGGGTGTCGAGGAACTGGACACCGGCGGCCCGCATGGTGCGTACGGAGCTGACGATGTCGTTCGTCGCGAGCGCGATGTGCTGGACGCCCGCGCCGCCGTAGAACTCCAGATACTCGTCGATCTGCGACTTCTTCTTCGCGATCGCCGGCTCGTTGATCGGGAACTTCACCTTGAGGGTGCCGTCAGCCACGACCTTCGACATGAGGGCGGAGTACTCGGTGGCGATGTCGTCGCCCACGAACTCCTTCATGTTCGTGAAGCCCATGACCTTGTTGTAGAACGCCACCCACTCGTTCATCCTGCCGAGTTCGACGTTGCCCACACAGTGGTCGATCGCCTGGAAGGTGCGCTTCTGCGGGGCCGCGACCATCGGAGCGGCGGTGGCGTAGCCGGGCAGGTACGGGCCGTCGTAGCCCTTCCGCTCGACCAGGGTGTGACGGGTCTTGCCGTACGTGGCGATGGCGGCGAGTACGACGGTGCCGCTCTCGTCCTTCAGCTCGTACGGCTCCTGGAGGCCGGTGGCGCCGTTCGCGGTGGCGTAGGCGTACGCGGCGCGGGCGTCCGGCACCTCGATGGCGAGGTCGACCACACCGTCGCCGTGCTCGGCGACATGGTCGACGAGGAAGCGGCCCCACTCCGAGGACGCCTTGATGACGGACGTGAAGACGAAGCGGGCCGCGCCGTTCGTGAGCACGTAGCTCGCGGTCTCGCGGCTGCCGTTCTCCGGGCCCGAGTAGGCGACCAGCTTCATGCCGAACGCCGTCGAGTAGTAGTGGGCCGCCTGCTTGGCGTTGCCGACGGCGAAGACGACGGCGTCCATTCCCTTGACCGGGAAGGGGTCGGCGTCGCGCGCGGTGGACGGGGCGGAATCGAGGTTCACCGAGGTATCTGCCATGACGGCAGCGTCTCCCCGTTCCGCAAGGTGCGCAACAGTTCGCGCTTTCGCTGGGCAGTCTGTACAGCGAGGGGCGAGGATGACCGGACCATCTGCACAGGATGACCACCGGAACGGCCACCACCGACCGCCTCAGGAGGCGCCATGGGAATCGACGGGCTCGACGGCAGGCTCATCGTCCTGCTGGCACGGGAGCCCCGTATCGGGGTGCTGGAGGCGTCACGCCGGCTGGGGGTGGCGCGCGGGACCGTACAGGCGCGGCTGGACCGGTTGCAGACGAACGGGGTCATCCGGGGATTCGGCCCGAACGTCGATCCGGCCGCTCTCGGCTACCCAGTAACGGCGTTCGCAACCCTGGAGATCAAGCAGGGACAAGGATCGGATGTTCGAGCGCATTTGAGCAGCGTTCCAGAGGTCCTCGAACTGCATACCACCACCGGAACCGGGGATATGCTCTGCCGACTCGTCGCTCGTTCGAACGCCGATCTCCAACGGGTGATCGACCGGGTTGTCGGTTTCGCCGGGATCCAGCGGGCCTCCACGGCGATCGTCATGGAGAACCCCGTTCCGCTGCGGATCATCCCGCTGGTGGAGCAGGCCGCACAGGACACCGACGGGGACCGGCCCGATCGACCCGGCTGACCGGACCGGCCAACCCGGCCGGCCGACCCGGCCCGACCCATCAGAGAGGAGCGCCGTGGACTTCTGGGACTACCTGGCCAACCGCCACCAGCAGTTGCTCACCGACTCGTTCCAGCACGCCAGCGCCGTCTTCCAGTGCATGGTGATCGCCACCGTCCTGGGGGTCGTCATCGGCGTACTGACCTACCGCAGCCCTTGGGGCGGCAACCTGGCGATCCTGTCCACCGCCTCCATCCTGACCATCCCCTCGCTGGCCGCCATCGGCCTGCTCATCCCGCTGGTCGGCCTCGGCGTCGCGCCCACGGTGATCGTCCTGACGCTGTACGGGCTGCTGCCCATCGTCCGTAACGCCGTGGTCGGACTGCGCGGCGTGGATCCGGACCTGGTGGACGCCGCCAAGGGCATCGGCATGTCACGTACCGCCCGGCTGCTCAAGGTCGAGCTGCCGCTCGCCTGGCCGCCGATCCTCACCGGGATCCGGGTCTCCACCCAGATGCTGATGGGGATCGCCGCCATCGCCGCGTACGCGTCGGGCCCCGGCCTCGGCAACGAGATCTTCCGTGGCATCGCCTCGCTGGGCAGCGCCAACGCGATCAACCAGGTGCTCGCCGGGACGATCGGCATCGTCATCCTCGCCCTGCTCTTCGACGCCGCGTATGTCCTGCTCGGCCGACTCACCATCCCGAGGGGGATCCGTGTCTGAGACCTCTGACCCGAAGACGGCCGAGGCGGCCGGTGAGGCCGCCGGCCGGGCCACGAGCGGTGTCGCGAACGGTGGCACGAGCACTGTGACAAACGCCTCCACCGGCTCCAACGGCTCCACGAGCGGCGCCACCATCCAGCTCGACGGCCTCACCAAGCGCTATCCGGGCAGTCCGAACCCGGCCGTGGACAACGTCTCCATGGAGATCAAGGCGGGCGAGACCGTCATCCTCGTCGGCCCGTCCGGCTGCGGTAAGTCGACCACCCTCAAGATGATCAACCGGCTGATCGAGCCCTCGTCCGGGCGGATCAGGATCAACGACGAGGACGTCACCGACATGGACCCGGTGAAGCTGCGCCGGCAGATCGGCTACGCGATCCAGTCGTCCGGCCTCTTCCCGCACATGACGGTCGCCGAGAACATCGCGCTCGTACCGAAGATGGTCGGCTGGTCCAAGTCGAAGGTGAAGGACCGCGTCGAGGAGATGCTCGACCTGGTCGGGCTCGACCCGCGCGAGTTCCACGGCCGCTATCCGCGCCAGCTCTCCGGCGGCCAGCAGCAGCGCGTGGGCGTGGCGCGGGCGCTGGCCGCCGACCCGCCGGTGCTGCTGATGGACGAGCCGTTCGGCGCCGTCGACCCGATCACGCGGGACCATCTCCAGGACGAACTGATCCGTCTCCAGCACGAGTTGCACAAGACGATCGTGTTCGTGACGCACGACTTCGACGAGGCGATCAAGCTCGGCGACCGGATCGCGATCCTGCGGGAGCGCTCGCACATCGCGCAGTTCGACACCCCCGAGGCGATCCTCACCAACCCCGCCGACGACTTCGTGTCGGGCTTCGTGGGCGCGGGCGCGGCCCTGAAGCGGCTGAACCTCACCCGGGTACGGGAGGTGGAGATCGCCGAGTTCCCGACCGTGACGGTCGAGGACCCGCTGCAGTCGATCTTCAACAAGCTGAGCAGCGGCCCGCACAACGAGCTGCTGATGCTGGACCGGAAGAACCGCCCGTACAAGTGGCTGCGCCGCGGCGACCTGTCGCGCGCCAAGGGCTCGCTCGCCAACGCGGGCCAACTGGTGCACGACACGGTGACCAGGGACGCCACCCTGCACGACGCGCTGGAGGCGGTCCTGACCGACAGCGGCGGGCGGGTCGCGGTGACCGGCAGGCGCGGCGAGTACATCGGTGTCGTCGACATGCAGACGCTGATGACGTCCGTCCAGGAGATGCTGGAGGCGGACCGGCTCACCGCCTTCGAGCACCAGCACGAGCTGGCGGAACAGCGTCGGGAGCGCTCCGGCCAGGAATCGAGGACCGGGCAGGAGCCGGCGCCGGAGAGCGGTGCGGGCGCATGAGTTCTCCCGCGCAGAAGCAGCGCCCACCGGGCGAGTACGACGTCAAGGGCCACGCCTTCCGGGACGAGGAGTCGGAGCCGGCCGTGCCGGCCGCCGCCCCGAAGCGCCGGATCACCTGGGCCAAGCTGGTGACGGTGCCCGCCGTGATCGCGGTCGTCCTGCTGCTGACGTTCGTGTGGATCACGAATGTCTCGCTCGACTCGATCGCGAGGAACTCGCTCGCGGGCGGCAATGTGCAGCTGCGCCTGTGGCAGCACGTCGAACTGACCGCGATCTCCACCTTCTGGGTGCTGATCATCGCGATCCCGCTGGGCATCGCGCTCACCCGGCGCGGTCTGTCGAAGGCGGCGCCGGCGGTGACCGCCCTGGCCAACATCGGCCAGGCGACCCCGGCCATCGGACTGTTGGCACTGCTGGTGATCTGGCTGGGCATCGGCCCGTCCACGGCGATCGTCGGCATGGTCATCTACGCGGTGCTGCCGGTGCTCGCCAACACCGTGGCGGGTCTGAAGGCCATCGACCCACAGCTCGTGGAGGCGTCCCGCGGCATAGGGATGTCGGCGCTCGGGACGCTGAGCAGGGTCGAACTCCCGCTGGCCGTACCGCTGATCCTGGCGGGCGTACGGACGGCGCTGGTGCTCAACGTGGGTACGGCGACCCTGGCCACCTTCGGCGGCGGCGGCGGGCTCGGTGACCTGATCACCTCGGGCATCCAGACGCAGCGCATGCCGGTCCTGATCCTCGGCTCGGTGCTCACGGTGACGCTGGCCCTGCTGATCGACTGGCTGGCCTCGCTGGTCGAAGTGGTCCTCACCCCGCGCGGACTGGAGGAGCGCTGATGCGCACCATGCGATACCGGAAACTCGTGACGGGCGGGGTGGCGCTGCTGCTGAGCGCCGCCACTCTGGGCGGCTGCGGCCTCAAGAGCGGCTCCCCGATGGTGGACGACGTGGTCCCCGGCTCGGTGGGCCGGGGCGAACCCCTCAAGGGTGCCTCGCTGACGGTCACGTCGAAGAACTTCAGCGAGAACATCATCCTCGGCCAGATGATCGGCCTGATCTTCAAGGCGGCGGGCGCGGAGGTCCTGGACCGGACGAACCTGCCGGGCTCGATCAGCGCGCGCGAGGCGATCGTCAAGGGTGACGCGGACGCGATGTACGAGTACACGGGCACGGCCTGGATCACGTACCTCGGCAACGCGAAGCCGATCGTCGACTCGGGGAAGCAGTGGACGGCCGTACGGGACGCGGACCGGTCGCACGACGTGAGCTGGCTCCGGCCGTCCACGCTCAACAACACGTACTCGCTGGGCATCAGCAAGAAGAACAACGCGAAGTACAAGCTCAAGACGATGTCGGACGTCGCCGCGCTGTCGAAGAAGGAGCCGGGCGCGGTCACGATCTGTGTGGAGAACGAGTTCGCGTCGCGGGACGACGGGCTGCCGGGGATGGTGAAGGCGTACGGGATGAACATCCCCGCGTCCGCCGTGAAGAAGATGGACGCCGGCATCATCTACACGCAGGTGTCGAAGTCCAACTCCTGCCTGGTGGGAGAGGTGTTCACGACGGACGGCCGGATCAAGTCCCTGGATCTGGACACGGTCTCCGACGACAAGCGCTTCTTCCCGAACTACAACGCGGCGCCGGTGATCCACAGCTCGACGTACAAGAAGTACCCGGAGATCGCCGGCCTGCTCGACCCGCTGAGCAAGCGGCTGAACACCGGGATCGCGCAGGAGCTGAACGCGAAGGTGGACGTGGACGGCCAGGATCCGCACGAGGTGGCGAAGGACTGGCTGATCAAGGAGGGCTTCATCAAGGAGGGCTGAGCCCTTCGGCCCCCCGGCGGACTTACAAAGAAGTAGTTGCAAAGAAACCCTTGCAACTACTTCTTTGCATGTCTACGCTCGACCCATGCCCGAGAACCCCGAGGTACCCGACGCAGCCGAGCCGGACGTCCGCACCCTGGACCCGCGCTCGCTGCGCGGCCTCGCCCATCCCCTGCGGATGCGGCTGCTGGTCGCCCTGCGGCACCACGGCCCGGCCACCGCGTCCCAACTCGCCGAGCGGCTGGGCGAGTCGAGCGGTGCCACCAGCTATCACCTGAGGCAGCTCGCCGACCATGGGTTCGTAGTGGACGACCCCGAGCGCGGGAAGGGCCGGGAGCGCTGGTGGAAGGCCGCGAACAAGGGCGTCATGCTCGACAACGCCCTGCACAACGACCCGAATCCCGAGGTACGCGGGGCGGTGAACACCTTCATGCATGAGGTCGCCTCCATGCACGACCAGGAGCTGAGTACCTGGCTGGGCACCATGCACGACTGGCCGGAGACCTGGTCGGCGAAGGCCGACTTCAGCGACTTCACGCTACGACTCACCCCCGAACTGCTGGCCGAACTGGACGGCCGGGTACACGACTTGATCGACAGCTATCGGAACCTCGCGGTGCCCGAGGGCGACGGGTCCGTGGCGCAGGTACGGCTCCATCTGCACGCCTTCCCGCTGAAGAAGCTCGACACCCCGGACGCCTGAGCACCACTTCTCCCTGACCACCACTCCCGCGCTTGGACACCCGGCGCACGAAGGGACGATTTGTCATGCCATTTTCCGACGTGCACCTCCAGCTCCACGCCATACGCGCGACCGAACTCCACGCCGAAGCAACCGCCTACCGCCGCCCTCCGCGCCCACAGCTGCGACTCCGACTGGGCTGGCTCCTGGTCGAGTTGGGCCTACACCTCGTCGACCAGCCTCGCCCGGCCCGTATCCGCCCCGTATGAGTGCTGAACCTGTACGGCGGTGGCCACTCACCGCCGTACTGATCGCCAACGCGATCTCCGCCACGGGCCGGACGCTGAGCATGATCGGCATCCCCTGGTTCGTGCTCCAGACCACCGGCAGCGCCGGCCGCGCGGGAGTGGTGGCCTTCTGCGCCACCCTCCCGGTGGTCCTCGCAGCACTCATAGGCGGCCCGGTCATCGACCGGATCGGCCGGCGCCGCGTCTCGATCGCGTCGGACGTGCTGTGCGCGCTGTCCGTCGGGGCGATCCCCCTGCTGCACCGCGCCGACGCGCTCCCGTTCTGGACACTCTGCGCACTGGTGGCGCTCCACGGCCTGGCCCACACCCCCGGCGACACAGCCCGCTACGTCCTCGTCCCCGACCTCGCCGAGCACGCGGGCACCTCACTCACCCGCGCCGCCAGCCTCTTCGACGCCGTCGAGCGCGGCGCCCGCATGCTCGGCGCGGCACTCGCGGGCCTGGTGATCGCACTGCTCGGCGCCGAAGTCGCCCTGCTGCTCGACGCGTCGACGTTCGTGCTGTCGGCGCTGCTGATCGCCGCCGGGCTGCGCGGCGTACGGGGAGCGGAGCCGGTCAAGGACATGGCGCCGGTGTCGCTGCGCACGTACGGCTCCGAACTGCGCGAGGGTTACGCCTACTTGGCGCACACCCGACTGCTGGCGGCGGTCGTCCTCATGGTGATGTTCATGAACGGCATCGACCAGGGCTGGAACGCGGTCCTGCTCCCGGTCCACGCCGAACAGAACCTCGGCGGCGCCGCCGAACTGGGCCTGATCACGGCGGTGTTCGGGGCGGGCGGCCTACTGGGAGCACTCCTGTACGGCGCCGTCGGCCACCGCTTCCGGCGCCGCACAGTCCTCGCCGCCGCCGTCCTTCTCGTCGGCGCACCACGCTTCGCGGTGGCGGGGCTCACCGACTCCACGGTGGCGCTCGCCGTGGTCATGGGCGCGGCGGGCGTGGCCGGCGGCACGATCAACCCGATCCTGACGACGGTGATGTACGAACGCGTCCCGGACCGGCTCCGCAGCCGCGTGACGGGCGCGATGACCGCGGGCTGCGAACTGACCATGCCCCTGGGCGGTCTGACGGCGGGTCTGCTGGTGGAAGGTGCCGGCCTGTCCCCCGCGCTGCTGCTGTTGGGCGGCGTCTACCTACTGGCGACACTGAGCCCCGTACTACTGCCGGTGTGGCGCGGCCTGGACGCCACCGTGGACCCGGCCGGCAGTCGGGACGTCAGCAGTTCGGCACCTTGCCGCCCTGTTCCAGCGCCTTCAGTGACGACACCGCGTCCTTCAGGGTCCTGACCGGGATCAGCCGCATGCCGGCGGGGAGTTCGGACTGGGCGTCGGCGCATTCCGCCTCCGGGACCAGGAAGACCGTCGCGCCGTCGCGGGCCGCCGCCTGGGTCTTGAGGGAGACGCCGCCGACCGCGCCCACCGTGCCGTCCGTCTCGATCGTCCCGGTGCCCGCGATGTCGCGGCCGCCGGTGAGGTCGCCGCCCGAGCCGTCGCCGTCGAGCATGTCGACGATGCCGAGGGCGAAGAGGAGGCCCGCGCTGGGGCCGCCGACGTCGGCGAGGTGGAGGGTGACGTCGACGGAGTCCGGCTTTCGGCCGAGTTGGCCGAGGGCCGCGTCGACGGCGGAGTTCTGCGACTTCACCATCGCGTCGGTGTTGTGCTTCTGGATCTCCTTGTCGGACTGGCCCGCCGGGTAGACGGAGTCGCGCGGCAGTACGGCGCGGTCCGTCCGGATCCAGCCGTCGAGCACGTCGGCGAAGTCGACGTCGGCGGACGGTCCCGTCGCCAGGATCGTCGTCATCCGCAGCCGCCCCTCCGTCTCGCGGGTCGGCGCGCCCTCGATCGAGATGACGGGGGTGTCCTTGTAGTCGCCGAGGACGTTCGCGGTCAGGCCGGGCTGGGCCACCGCGTACGGCAGCGGGGCCACTCCGACGACGACGAGCAGCGCGACGATCGGGACCGCCGAGAGGGCGAGGGTGCGGGGGCGCGAGAGGCCGGCGAGACGAGAGAGCACGGTGTCAATCTATCGGCCGGTGCCCGGGCCGGTTCCACGCCCCGGTCCAGCGCCCCGGATCAGCGCAGGGCGTCGGCCACCTCGCGTGCGGCGTCGACCACGCGCGGACCCACCCGTTCCGGCACCGAGTCGGCGAGCATCACGACGCCCACGCTGCCCTCGATCCCGGTCACCCCGACGAGCGCGGCGGCGGCGCCGCTGGCGCCCGCCTCCAGTTCACCGTGGGTCAGCGTGCACCGCGCCTCGGTGTACGAGCCCTGCCGGGCGGCCAGGATGGCCTTGCCCGCGGCGCCCCGGTCCAGCGGGTGCCGGAAGCCGGCGCGGTACGCGACGTGGTAGTCCGTCCAGGTCGGCTCCACGACGGCCACGGCCAGCGCCTCGGCGCCGTCCACGAGCGTGAGATGGGCGGTGGCCCCTATGTCCTCGGCGAGCGAGCGCAGGGCGGGCAGCGCCGCTTCCCGTACGAGCGGGTGCACCTGGCGGCCCAGGCGCAGCACCCCGAGGCCCACCCGGGCGCGGCCGCCCAGATCGCGGCGGACCAGCGCGTGCTGTTCCAGGGTGGCGAGAAGTCGGTAGACGACGGTGCGGTTGACACCGAGTTTGTTGGACAACTCGGTGACGGTCAGCCCGTGGTCGGTGTCGGCGAGCAGCTTGAGGACGCGCAGTCCTCTGTCGAGCGTCTGGGAGGTCTCCGCGGTCACGACGCCCTCTCCTTCGGAGTTTCGGAGTGAGTGACGACGGTCCTCTCACAGAAGTCGCGGCACCGGTCCCATCGGCGACGCACGGAGAGGCCGCCGGCAGGCAGGCCATGGCGCACCGGCTGCGCTCCGCGGCGGCGCTGCCACGGCGCGTATGTGTTGCCGGGACATTAGCGATCCGTACCGCTCAGCGGAAGACCTCGTCCAGAATCCGGTCATGGGTGGTCAGTTGCTCCCCGTTCGCGCCACAACAAGCATCGAAAAGGGACTCACGCTGACTATTCATACGATTTCCCATGAATGGACGCGCGTAGAAACGCCTCGAAGACACCTCGGAGACGCCGCGGTGGCGTCTCCGAGGCAGCGAAGAGGGACGGAAAAGAGAGGCGGGAAAAAGACGTTCGTGCTCGGCGCAGACGTCCTCAGCGCAGTCGTGCTCGGCGCAGACGTGCTCAGCGCAGTCGTGCTCAGCGCATCCGGGTCGCCCACTCCTGGACTTGTCTGATCCGCTCGCGGAGCTGGCCCCCGGTGGCCTCCGCGCTGGGGGGCCCGCCGCACACGCGGCGCAGCTCCGTGTGGATCACTCCGTGCGGCTTGCCGCTCTGGTGGACGTACGCGCCGACCATCGTGTTGAGCTGCTTGCGCAGTTCGAGCAGCTCCTTGTGGGAGACCACGGGCCGCCGGTCGGCCGGCAGCTCCAGCAGATCCGCCTCGGAGTCGGGCTTCTTGCGGCTGTGCGCGATCTGCCGGGCCTGCCGCTTCTGGAGGAGCATCTGCACCTGGTCGGGCTCCAGGAGGCCGGGGATGCCGAGGTAGTCCTGCTCCTCCTCGCTGCCGGGGTGCGCCTGCATGCCGAACTCGGCGCCGTCGTACAGCACCCGGTCGAAGACCGCGTCGGACTCCAGCGCCTCGAAGGGCAGCGCGTCCTGCTCGCCGGTGTCCTCGTCGAGTTCGCGCTCGGCCTCCGCCATCTCCTTCTCGGACTCGGCGTACGGGTCCTCCTCGCCCTCCTTCTTGGGCTTGTCGAGGACGTGGTCGCGCTCGACCTCCATCTCGTTGGCGAAGCCGAGGAGGTTGGGGATGGTCGGCAGGAAGACGGACGCGGTCTCGCCGCGCCGCCGGGAGCGGACGAAACGGCCGACGGCCTGGGCGAAGAACAGCGGGGTCGAGATGGTGGTGGCGTACACGCCGACGGCCAGGCGCGGCACGTCGACGCCCTCCGACACCATGCGGACGGCGACCATCCAGCGGTCCTCGCTCGCGCTGAAGTCGTCGATGCGCTTGGAGGCGGCGGCCTCGTCGGAGAGCACGACGGTCGCCTTGGTCCCGGTGATCTCCCGGACGAGCTTGGCGTACGCGCGGGCCTGGTCCTGGTCGGTGGCGATGACCAGGCCGCCGGCGTCCGGGATGGACTTGCGTACCTCGGTCAGGCGCTGGTCGGCGGCGCGCAGCACGTTGGGCATCCAGTCACCGCGCGGGTCGAGCGCGGTGCGCCACGCCTGCGAGATGGCGTCCTTGGTCATGGGCTCGCCGAGCTTGGCGGCGACCTCGTCACCGGCCTTGGTGCGCCAGCGCATGTTGCCGCTGTAGCTGAGGAAGATGACGGGGCGCACGACGCCGTCGCCGAGGGCGTTGCCGTAGCCGTAGGTGTAGTCGGCGGAGGAGCGGCGGATGCCGTCGTTGCCCTCCTCGTACGCGACGAAGGGGATCGGGTTGGTGTCCGACCTGAAGGGCGTACCGGTCAGCGCGAGGCGCCTGGTGGCCGGCTCGAACGCCTCAAGACACGCCTCGCCCCAGGACTTGGAGTCACCGGCGTGGTGGATCTCGTCGAGGATCACCAGGGTCTTGCGCTGCTCGCAGCGGTTGCGGTGGAGCATGGGGCGTACGCCGACGCCCGCGTACGTGACGGCGACCCCGTGGTACTCCTTGCTCAGCGCGCCCGCGCTGTAGTCCGGGTCGAGCTTGATCCCTATCCGCGCGGCGGCGTCCGCCCACTGCTTCTTCAGATGCTCGGTCGGCGCGACGACGGTGATCTGCTGCACGACGTGGTGGTGCAGCAGCCAGGACGCCAGGGTCAGCGCGAAGGTGGTCTTCCCGGCGCCGGGTGTCGCGACGGCGAGGAAGTCCCGCGGCTGCTCCTGGAGATAGCGCTCAAGCGCCTTCTCCTGCCAGGCACGCAGCTTGTTGGCGGTGCCCCAGGGGGCGCGGCCGGGGAAGGCGGGTGAGAGGTGGTGGGAGGCGGTAGTAGTCACGGTCTCCGGTTCACGGACGCTCGGGGGCACGGGCTGGACGGCTGGGCGCGGGCTCAGATACGACAACCGGGCCACCCTACCGGCGGCCCGGCCCGATCCTCGTACGAACAAGCCGGGGTGGGCCAGGTGCGACCCGGGTCACATCGGGGAGCGCCGGCACCTACCGCTCCCGCACCCGCGTCGCCACCCAGACCCCCGCCAGTGCCACCGCCGCCATCGGGAGGAACACCGCCGCGAAGGCCGCCGGGTGGGAGGCGTTCGCCGAGGAGAGGTCGTGGGTGCCCACCGCGCCGCCGCCCAGGGCCGCGAACGCCGCGCCGCCCGCCGCCAGCAGCAGGACGTTCGACAGGCCGTCGGATATCTGGAGCGCGGCGGAGTTCGTGCCCGCCTCCTCAGGAGGTGAGAGCTTCAGCAGCAGCACGCTCGTGGACGCGATCACCGTGCCCATGCCGAGGCAGCCGACCGCCCAGGCGACGCCCAGGGTCCAGACCGGGACCGAGTCGATCAGTACGCTCGGGGCGGCGGCGATGGCGGCGGCGACCAGGACCATGCCGCCCATCAGGAGCCGTTCGCGGTGCGGCTCCATGCGGGGGCGGGACTGGATGTACGAGCCGAGCGCCCAGGTCGCGCCGCCGACGGCCAGTGAGAGGCCCGCCATCGTCGGGGACAGGCCGCGTTGGGTGACGAGCATCAGCGGTACGAAGCTCTCCGCCGCGATGAAGGAGCCCGCCGCGACGCCGCGCAGCAGGACGACCGACGGCATGCCGCGGGCGGCGCGGTAGGTGCCGCGCGGCAGCAGGCCGAGGACGGCGGGCACGATCAGCGCGGCGCCGGCCACGCCGGGCAGCAGGGACCACCAGTTCAGGTCCTGGCCCGCGTACTGGAGCAGACCCGCGCCGAGCGAGATCGCCAGCGCCAGCCGGATCCGGCGCCGGTCGAAGGCCGGTACGGGCGCAGCGTGGTCGGCGGGCCCGGCCGCCATCTGCCGGATCGCGGGCAGCGCCGTCGCCAGCGGCAGCACCACCAGCACCGGGATGCCGATGAAGACCCAGCGCCAGCCGAGGTGTTCGGTGACCGTGCCGGAGGCGAGCGGGCCGACGACCGAGGGGATCACCCAGCTCGCGGCGAACGCGGCCATGATCGCGGGCCGCAGCCGCTCCGAGTAGGCGCGGCTGACCACGACGTACAGCGCGACGATCACCAGGCCGCCGCCGAGCCCCTGGACCGCCCGGCCCGCGATGAACAGCCACATCGCGCCTGCCGTGCCGGAGAGCAGCAGACCGACCGCGAAGGCCGTGATCCCGGTGACGAGCGGCCGGAGCGGGCCGCTGCGGTCGGCCCACTGCCCGGAGAGCACCATCGCGAAGAGGCTGGTGGTGAAGTACGCGGAGAAGGCGAACGCGTACAGCGAGACGCCCCGCAGCTCGCGCGCGGCGACCGGCATCGCCGTACCGACCGCCGTGGCCTCGAAGGCGATCAGCAGGACGACACAGATGATGCCGATGCTCAGGGCCCGGTGGGTCTTGCCGAGGATGCCGTCCTGACCGGGGTCGACGGCATGGTGCGATGTGGTTTCGGCGGCTTCGACGGCGACGGCGGCGTCGCTCGGTTCCAGGGCGGTCATGGACTCAGCGTAAGGGGCGTAGACCCGGTTGAACCCTGTCGCTGGTCGGTGCGGGTCTCGTCCCTTGGTCGTACGACCGTGAACGGCGTGTGGCAGTCGCGTTGCGGGGTGCCCGGCGCCCTTGAGGGCCGTACGCCGGCCCGCTTACGGTCGGGTCATCAGCACGCACGGCCGTGTGCCCGAGTGGTTCAGGGGCTCGACTGCAAATCGAGTTACGTGGGTTCGATTCCCGCCACGGCCTCTTTAAGAAAGTCCTTGAGAGGTCTTACCGAGGAAGTCCCGGAGAAGTCCCTTTCGAAGCCCTCGCCGAAGTTCCTTCGGGGAGGGCTTCGTTCATCCCGCCGCTTCGTTCATCCCGCCGTCACCACGGCCGACTGCGGCCTGATCGGCAGCCGGTTGACCGGGCGGCCCGTCGCCGCGCGGACCGCCGCCGCGACCGCCGCCGGGGACGTCACGACCGGCGCCGCGCTCGCCGGCTTCGCGCCGAACGGGGCCACCACGTCGCGCTCCTCGACCAGTTTCACGATCCGGATGTCCGGCGCGTCCAGGGACGTCGGCAGCGCGTAGCCGGTGAGGTCGGGGCGGCGTACCAGACCGCGGGTCGTACGGAGGTTCTCCGTCAGGGCCGTACCGATGCCCTGGGTGACGCCCGCCTCGATACGCGTCGCGAGCTGCGCCGGGTTGAGGACCCGGCCGACGTCCTGCGCGACGGCCATCTCCACCACGCGGATCGAGCCGAGTTCGATGTCGACGTCCACGACCGCGCGGATGGCGCAGAAGGCGAGTCCGACGAACGCGTCGCCCTGGCCGGACTCGTCCAGCGGTTCGGTGGGGTGCGGACGGCACTGGGCCGTGGCCCACAGTTCCTTGCCGTCCATCGCCTCGGTGACGGTGGTCGACAGCACACCGTCGTAGGAGGTGATCTTGCCGTCGGTGATCTGGAGCAGCTCCGTCGACATGCCGAACTTGTGCGCCAGCGGCTGAAGGAGCTGCGTACGGACCATCTTCGCCGCCCGTTCGACCGCGCCGCCGGAGACCCAGGTGTGGCGGCCGTGCGTGGCGGGGCCCGCCGGGGGCTGGTCGGTGTCGACCGACGCGACGTGGACCTCTTCGATGCCGAGCGTCTCCTGGACGATCTGGCGGGCGAGGGTGGAGAAGCCCTGGCCGGTCTCGACGGCCGCGCAGATGACCGTGGCGACGCCGTCGTGGACCTTGACCGTGGCCGTGGAGACCTCGTCGGTGCCCTCGGCGCCGAGCATGTGGACCATGCCGAGCGCGTAGCCCACACCGCGGCGTACGGCGCCGGGCTCGCCCGCGCCCTCGGGGCCGCCCGGCAGCAGCCAGGACGACTCGGGGACGTCCTTGGGGAGCGCGGGGAGCGGGAAGTCGCGTACGGCGCGCAGCAGTTCGGCGACGGGCGCCGGGCAGGTCACCGTCTGGCCGGTGGGCAGGATGTCGCCGGTGGCCAGCGCGTTGCGCAGGCGCAGTTCGGCGGGGTCGATGCCGAGCTTGGCCGCGAGCTTGTCCATCTGGCCCTCGTACGCGGCGCAGACCTGCATCGCGCCCTCGCCCCTGACATGGCCGGACGGCGGGTTGTTGGTGCGTACGGCCCAGCCCTCGATGAAGGCGTGCGGGACGATGTACGGGCCGCAGGCGAACGCCACGGCCGCCGCGAGGGACTCGGACGACGCGTCCGCGTACGCGCCCGCGTCGAGCAGGATCTGCGCCTCGACCTTGACGAGCCGGCCCTCGCTGTCCGCGTGGTGGCGGTAGCGCAGCAGGGTCGGGTGCCGGTGGGCGTGCCCGAGGAAGGACTCCTCGCGGGTCGCGGCCAGCTTCACCGGGCAGCCGGTGTGCAGCGCGAGCAGCCCGAGCGGGATCTGGAAGCCGGGGTCCTCGCGGTCGCCGGTGGCGCCGGGGACGCCGGTGACGACGACCTTGACCTGGTCGGGTTCGAGGCCGAAGCAGGCGGCGGCCAGATCGCGGTCGGTGTGCGGGTCGGTGGAGCCGGTGTAGATCTCCACGCCGCCGTCGGGGCGCGGTACGGCGAGTCCGGCCTCGGCGCCGATGGGGGCCGGGTCCTGGCGGCCGATGCGGTACAGGCCCTCGACGACGACGTCGCCCATCAGGTCGGGGTCGCCGTAGCGCAGCGGGATGTGGCGGATCAGATTGCCGTCGGGGTGCAGCGGTTCGGCCTCGAACGCCTTCTCCGGGTCGGTGACGGGATCGAGGATCTCGTACTCGACGGCGATGGCGGCGGCGGCCATCCGGGCGGTGTCGGGGTGGTCGGCGGCGACGGCGGCGATGGCCTCGCCGTGGTGGCGTACGACCTCGGAGGCGAAGACGGGGCGGTCGGCGACGAGCCGTCCGTAGGAGGGGTCGCCGAGGACGTCGAGATGGGTCACCACGGCCCGTACACCGGGCATTTCGGCGGCGGCGGCCGTGTCGATCGACAGGATGCGGGCGTGCGGGTGCGGTGAGCGCAGGAGCGCGGCCCACAGCAGTCCTTCGGCCCAGAGGTCGGCGGCGTACGGGAATGTGCCCTCGGTCTTGGCGCGCGCGTCGGCCGGTGGGAGTGATGCGCCGAGACCCAGCGCGGGCGGCTCCTGCCGGGGGCCGTCGAGTGCCTGGGTCTCGGTGGCCGCGTCGTTGCTCACGCCATGCCTCCGTCGTGCGGGTCGAGAGGTGCGGGGTGGGCGCCGCCGGCGCCCGGTGGTGCCTGGTGCGGGATACGGGCCTCGTCGGCGGCCTCGGCGCTCGCCGCCCGCTCGGCGACGACCTCGCCGACGGCGTCGAGCACGCCCCGGTATCCGGAGCAGCGGCAGAGGTTGCCGCACAGCGCCTGGCGGGTTTCCAGCTCGCTGGGGTCGTGGTTGCCTTCGAGCAGGTCGTGGACGGTCATGGCCATGCCGGGGATGCAGAAACCGCACTGGACGGCGCCGCAGTTGGCCAGGGCGCGCTGGACGTCGGACGGTTCGCCGTCGGCGGCCAGGCCCTCGACCGTACGGACCTCGGATCCGGCGGCCGTGGCCGCCGGGACGAGGCAGGAGGCGACGAGCCGGCCGTCGACCTGGACGTTGCAGGCGCCGCACTCGCCCTGCGAGCAGCCGTCCTTGGCGCCGGCGAGGCCGAGGCGTTCGCGCAGCACGTAGAGCAGCGACTCGCCGATCCAGGCGTCGGTGACGGGGCGGTCGCCGCCGTTGACGCGCAGGACGTAGGAGTTGGCGGGGTGTTCGGCGCTGTCGTTGCTGGTGGTGAGGGGGGCGGGTGCCGGTTCGGGGGCGGTGGGCTCTGGTGTCGGTTCCGCTTCCGATTCCGCTTCGGGGGTGGTGGCGGGCTCGGGCGCGAGTTCCGCCGCTGCCTCGGTCGCGGTGTCCGCGACCGGCCCGGTCTCGGGCGCCACGTCCACGTCCACGTCCGCGACCGGCTCGACGGCCTCGGATGCGGCCTCCGGCGCCGGTTCGGGTACGGGCTCCGCCAGGGGCTCCGGAACCGGTTCCGGTTCGGGGGCCCACGGGGCGCGCGCACCACCCGGAAGTGTGGCGGGCGGCGCACCGCCCGACCACTGCGAGGTGGTGGGCATGGACGTCGTGAACTCGCCCGATTCGTCGGGAAGCTCGTCCCCGATGACCGGGATCACCCACTGCCCGGTGAGCTGCGACGGGGCCGGGGGCCCCTGCTCCGTACGGGAGTCGGCACCACCGGCACCACCCGCGCCGCCGTCCGCGCCGGTCGGCTCCGCGGCGAACGACCACTGCCCGGTCGCCCGCGGATCGTGCGGTACGTCCGGACCGGCGGCCCCCTGCGGGGCGTACCCGTACGGATCGGGCTGCGCCTGCGGCGTGTGCGGCGCCCACTGGCCGCCGCCCGCCGGACCCATGCCGCCGTCCGCCTGCGCCTGCCGCTGGTCGATCGTCGGCGGTACGTACCCGTGTCCGCGCGCCGCGAGCGGGGCGGCCGCCCGGTCCTCGGGCGGCAGTTGGACGAACGCGGTCGCCTCGGCGTCGTACTCGCCGCCCTGCGGGATCGGCTGCCACGCGCCGCGCTCCTGCGGGTGCCCGTGCGCGGGGTCCGGTCGACGCCCCTCCGGAGTCCCGGAGTTCTCGTTCTCGTCGGTGGTCACGGCAGCGCCCTCCCCAGTGCTCGTCGAGCCAGCGTGGCGACGGTACGCCTCAGGTGAAGCACGGCGGGCGGCAGGGCGGGCGGCTCGCTCCCGTCCGCCGCCGGAGCCGGGTCGGGGATGCAGGCCGCGGCGACGTACTCCCCGAAGGCCGCCAGCGCCTCGGGCGCCAGCCCGCGGTCGGCGTCCCAGTCGATCAGTGAGGCGATCCAGCGCTCGGCCTCCAGCGGGCGCAGCGGCATCGGCGCGATGGCGCCGACCGCGCAGCGCACGCCGCGGCGCGCCGGGTCGAGCACGACGGCGACGGACGCGGTGGCCCGGCCGGGGCCGGTGCGTCCGGTGGCCTTGAGGTAGACCTGCGGGGCGTGCAGCAGGGGAACCCGTACGAAGCCGATGAGTTCGGCGGGCGCGAGCATCTCGCGGCCCGCCAGCAGATGCGAGACGGGGATCTCACGGCGCGCGCCGCCGGGGCCCGCGACGACGAGGTCCGCCTCCAGGGCCGCCAGGACGGGCAGGGAGTCGCCGGTGGGGGCCGCGCTGGCGATGTTCCCGCCGAGCGTGCCCGCGTTACGGATCTGGGGCGGTCCCGCGGCGCGTGAGGACGCGGCCAGCGCGGGGATGAGGGCGGCGAAGTCGGGCCGTCCCATGCGCGCGTGGGTGAGTCCGGTGCCCAGCAGGGCGTGTCCGTCCTGGTAGTGCCAGCCGCGCAGTTCGCTGATCCGGCCGAGGCCGACCAGGCCGGCCGGCCTGAGCAGGCCCTTGTTGACGGCGGCCATCAGATCGGTGCCACCCGCGACGGGCACGGCGGCAGGCATGGCGCTCAGCGCCGCCACGGCCTCGTCGAGCGAGGCCGGCAGCGTCACGGACTGCGCCGTCTGCGGTGCGTGCGTGGTCAACCCAGCTGCCCCTTCCCGGTGTCCCGGCTGTCCGCCTGTGTTGGCCGTACCGTACGTGCTCACAGGCCGGACGAGGCAACTCTGGCACATCTTCCGGGCCTACCGGTCCGAGGGTCCATGAAGCACGCATCCGCCCCTGAACGAGGGGAAGGTCCGTTTTCACGCCTCTTCACCGACACATACGAAATGCCATTATTCGGCACTCCTTGTACGCCTTATTCGTACGGACAGCCCCGGTCGGGGGGTCACACGTTCGGGGGTGCTCCCTCGATCGGACGTCCGAGAACGGCCGAATCCCCGTTCGGTCCCGGGCGCTTCTGCCAGGGCAACGGACCGCCGGGCGGCCGGTAATCGACCCCCAGGGCGTCAAGGCGCTTGTAGTGCGCGGTCATTCGCCGGTCGAAATCGGCGAAGTCGCGGTCCGGGGACTCGGGCAGCGCGGACCAGGCGACCTCGGCGAAGGCGACGAGTCTCGGGAAGACCTGGTAGTCGACGCGGGAACGGTCCTGCATCACCTCGGTCCACACATTGGCCTGGGTGCCCAGGACATGGGCGGCGTCGGCGCCGGTCAACTCCGGCGGTACGGGCTCGAAGCGGTAGACGTCCTCCAGCGTGCGGACGTAGCCGATGGGCATCGGCTCGTCGGCGCCCGCCGCCTGACGGTGGTCCAGATACACCTGCTGCTCGGGGCACATGACGACGTCGTGGCCGGCCTTGGCGGCCGCGATCCCGCCGGCGTATCCGCGCCAGGAGGAGACGGCGGCGCCGGGTGCGAGCCCGCCCTCCAGGATCTCGTCCCAGCCGATGAGGCGCCGGCCGCGCGCGGAGAGCCAGCCGTCGAAGTGCCGGATGAACCAGGACTGCAGCTCGTCCTCGTCGGCCAGGCCGAGTTCGGCGATCCGCTCCTGCGCGGCGGGCGAGCGCTTCCACTGGTCCTTGGGGCACTCGTCACCGCCGATGTGGATGAACGGCGAGGTGGCGGCCGGGAAGAGGTCCAGCAGTTCCTCGAAGACGCCCTCGAAGAAACGCAGGGTGTTGTCGGTGGGCGCGAGCACGTTCGGGTTGACGCCCCAGGTGTCCCAGACGTCCAGCGCCGAGGTGTCGACGACGTCGGTGTTGCCCAGCTCCGGGTACGCGGCGATGGCGGCCTGCGAGTGGCCGGGAATGTCGATCTCGGGGACGACGGAGATGTGCCGCTCGGCGGCGTACGCGACGATCTCGCGGATGTCGTCCTGGGTGTAGAAACCGCCGTGCGGCTTCTCGTCCCAGAGGTCGGAGAACCGGTGGCCGTACTTGGTCCGGGACCGCCACGCGCCGATCTCGGTCAGCTTCGGATGGCGCTTGATCTGGACGCGCCAGCCCTGGTCGTCGGTGAGGTGGAAGTGGAAGACGTTCAGTTTGTGCGCGGCCATCAGGTCCAGGAAGCGCAGCACGCCGTCCTTGGGCATGAAGTGCCGTGAGACGTCGAGCATGACGCCGCGCCAGCCGAAGCGCGGGTGGTCCTCGATGACCTGACGGGGGATCTCCTGCCGTACGCCGGGGGACACGGGCGACCGGCGGAAGGCTTTGGGGCCGAGGAGCTGACGGAGCGTCTGGGCGCCCCAGAAGACGCCGGCCGCGCTGCCGCCGTGGATCTCGGCGCCCCACTCGGCGGTGATGTCCAGCCGGTACGCCTCGGGGGCCATGGACTCGTCGATGCGCAGCGACACGGCGTTGCTGCCGCCGGCCGGGCCGGGGGCGAGCGGCAGTCCCAGCGCCGCCCCGACGGTGGCGCGCAGCCAGCGCTCGGTGCCCTCGGTCCCGGGCGCCGCCCAGAGTGTGGTGGCCGAATCGGGGACGAAGCCGCCGCTCTGCGGGCCTTCGACACTGACGGGCGCCGGGATCAGGTCCATCACGTGAATCCTCAGTCCTCGTTCGGCTGGCATATGCCGGAGTCAATGGGTCTTTGAGCGTCCCGCTGGACACTAGGCCCGGCCCGGACGTACGGACAAGTGGTCTCGACCAATCGGTGATCAGGCACACGTGTACGCCCCATCAGCCCGCGCATCCCCGTCTACCCGCTCACGCCCCGCGTACGCGAAAGGCTCCGGAGCGCGCTCGACGCGCGCCCCGGAGCCGTTCACAGCCGGTCCGGCGTTCTTCTTCAGGACGACGGACGGACGACAGGGCCTAGGGCCTGTCTTCAAAGTAGCGCCGTCCGCCCGTAGGGCGGGGCCTGCGGCGGCTGGTGCGGTGCATCGCAAGGCGGAGGATCGGCCTCGTACTGGGCGTACTTGGGCGACTCCGACAACGCGGCGAGGCGCCGTGCCAGGCGTCGCAGGCCAGGCGGGACTTTGAAGACAGGGCCTAGCTCTTGCCCTTGCCGCTCTTGTCCTTGCCGCCCTTGTCCTTGTCCCCGCCGGGGCCCATGGACTCGTAGATCTCCTTGCACATCGGACAGACCGGATACTTCTTGGGGTCACGCCCCGGTACCCAGACCTTCCCGCACAGTGCCACCACCGGAGTGCCGTCGAGGGCACTCGCCATGATCTTGTCCTTCTGGACGTAATGGGCGAAGCGCTCGTGGTCGCCGTCGCCGTGCGACACCTTCGGTGTCGGCTCCACGAGGGTGCCCGTACCTGCCCCGCGCTCGGGCTCAAGAGTGCTCATAACCGCCAAGGGTACCCACGCTCGGGCCATCCTGAGGGCCCCGGGACCCAGCACTCCGCGGCCGGCCGCTCACGCGTCGCGCCGACACAGCGTCACGAGCCCTCCGCAGAGCGCCGCGGCCGTCCAGACCAGCAGCACAACGAGCCCGCCCGCGGCGCCCATGTCGATCCGGTCGTCGGGCACGACCCGCGGGATCTGGGCCCCGGCGACGTTGGGCAGGTACCGCGCGACGGAGCCGACGCCGGGCAGGTTCGCGAGGACGTCGGAGACGATGAAGAACAGCGGGACGAGGATGCCGAGGGCCAGGACGGTACTGCGCAGCATCATCGTGACACCGGCGGAAATCAGACACAGCAGCGTCAGGAGTCCAGCAGCAGCACACCGGGATCGCCGAGCAGCGCGGCGGCGATCCCGAGCCGCTGCCGCATGCCCAGCGAGAACGTCCCACCCCGGCGGCCGGCGACGCGGTGCTCATCGCGATCCGCGTGGTGGCGGCCGGCGAGGCGCTGATCGCCCCGGCGGTCACCCGTCGGCTGATCGCCGAGTTCGCCCGCCGCCCCGGCCCGGCGCGGCGGAACAGCGCGGGGCTCGCCGGGGTGACGGATCGCGAGCGCGACGTGCTGGAGCTGGTGGCGCGCGGTCTGACGACCACCGAGATCGCCCGGCGCCTGTTCGTCGGCCTGTCGACGGTGAAGACCCATGTGAGCCATCCGCTCACGAAGTTCGGGGCGCGGGACCGCGCGCAGCTGGTGATCGTCGCGTACGAGACGGGCCTGGTCACCGCCGGAATCGCGGACGCCGACCCGCCGTCCGCCGGGGCGGCGCGTCAGTTGAGCGAGGGGTCGTCCGGATAGGTGGCCACCATGGCGAGTTCGCTGCGCTGGCGGCGCAGCACCGCGCGCCACAGGCTCTCCGGGCGCGGCGACGACACGTCTCCGGGCTCCGACTCGACCACGTACCAGGCGCCTTCGGTCAGTTCGTCCTCCAACTGGCCGGGGCCCCAGCCCGCGTACCCGGCGAAGATCCGCAGCGAGCCGAGCGCCCGCGCGAGCAGTTCGGGCGGTGTCTCCAGATCGACCAGGCCGATCGCGCCGTGCACCCGCCGCCAGCCGAGCGGCCCCTCGTCACCGGGGATGACGGCGAGGCCGAGCGCCGAGTCCAGGGAGACCGGCCCGCCCTGGAAGACGACGCCGGGGTCGCCGGCCAGTCCGCCCCAGGACGCCAGGATGTCCCCGACGTCCACGGGGGTGGGCCTGTTGAGGACCACGCCGAGCGACCCCTCCTCGTCATGGTCGAGCAGGAGCACCACCGCGCGGTCGAAATTCGGATCCGCCAGGGCCGGAGTCGCGACGAGCAGCCGGCCTGTGAGCGAGGACACCTCGGTCATGCGAGACATGATCCCGCACATTCGCCTTCCTTGGGGCCCGCGCGGCAGAGTGTGCGTGATCGCAGCTCAGGCGCACGGCGGCACGGGGAGCGCAAGGACGCGCCGTAACCGGCACCGAAGCGCGCACAAACGGAAAGGTGACTCAACGCAAGGGGTGGCGAACAGAAAGTGTTCTGTCACCTTCTCCACGGCTCCGAGGTGTCCGATGCCTTACGGGAGAGGGGCGTAAGCCCCTTACCCTTTTGCTTTGGCCCCCTGTCCGACGACTCCCGGAACGCGAGATTCATGACCGGCACAGACGATGTAATGCTTGTCCACGGCGGAACCCCGCTGGAGGGCGAGATCCGCGTCCGCGGCGCGAAGAACCTGGTGCCGAAGGCCATGGTCGCCGCCCTTCTCGGCAGCGGGCCCAGCAGACTGCGCAACGTGCCCGACATCCGTGACGTACGGGTCGTCAGAGGGCTGCTCCAGTTGCACGGTGTGACCGTGCTCCCCGGTGAGGAACCCGGCGAGCTGATCCTCGACCCGTCGCACGTCGAGAGCGCCAACGTCGCCGACATCGACGCCCACGCGGGCTCGTCGCGCATCCCGATCCTGTTCTGCGGTCCGCTGCTGCACCGGCTGGGCCACGCCTTCATCCCGGGTCTCGGCGGCTGCGACATCGGCGGCCGGCCCATCGACTTCCACTTCGAGGTGCTGCGCCAGTTCGGCGCGACGATCGAGAAGCGCGCCGACGGGCAGTACCTGGAGGCCCCGCAGCGGCTGCGCGGCACGAAGATCCGGCTGCCGTACCCCTCGGTCGGCTCGACGGAGCAGGTGCTGCTGACGGCCGTTCTGGCCGAGGGCGTCACCGAGTTGTCGAACGCCGCGGTGGAGCCGGAGATCGAGGATCTGATCTGCGTGCTCCAGAAGATGGGCGCGATCATCTCGATGGACACCGACCGGACGATCCGGATCACCGGTGTCGACAAGCTCGGCGGCTACAACCACCGCGCCATCCCGGACCGTCTGGAGGCCGCCTCCTGGGCGTCGGCGGCGCTGGCGACCGAAGGCAACATCTACGTACGCGGCGCCCAGCAGCGGTCCATGATGACGTTCCTGAACACCTTCCGCCGCGTCGGCGGGGCGTTCGAGATCGACGACAAGGGCATCCGTTTCTGGCACCCGGGCGGTCCGCTCAACGCGATCGCCCTGGAGACCGACGTACACCCCGGTTTCCAGACCGACTGGCAGCAGCCGCTGGTGGTGGCGCTGACGCAGGCCGCGGGTCTGTCCATCGTCCACGAGACGGTGTACGAGTCGCGTCTGGGCTTCACGTCGGCGCTCAACCAGATGGGCGCGCACATCCAGTTGTACCGGGAGTGCCTGGGCGGCTCGGACTGCCGCTTCGGCCAGCGCAACTTCCTGCACTCGGCGGTCGTGTCGGGCCCCACGAAGCTCCAGGGCGCCGATCTGGTCATCCCCGACCTGCGCGGCGGCTTCTCGTACCTGATCGCGGCGCTGGCGGCGCAGGGCACCTCACGGGTGCACGGCATCGACCTGATCAACCGCGGCTACGAGAACTTCATGGAGAAGCTGGTCGAGCTGGGCGCGAAGGTCGAGCTGCCCGGCCGCTCCCTCGTCTGACGTTCCGTCCGTGCGCGTGCGGGTCTCCGCACCCGCACCGCGGACAGGGACACGGCCGGGCTCTTATTAACAAAA
>NZ_JBHUZM010000120.1:0-23665 GCF_042667665.1 Streptomyces sp. NPDC057307
CCGCGGGACGGCCTGGCTGTCGTGGTTGCCACGGCCCGTCATGGGCCGTCGGGGCCGTCGTGGCCCGTCGGGATCAGACGAGGTCGAACCGGTCCAGGTTCGCGACCTTCGTCCACGCCGCGACGAAGTCGTTCACGAACTTCTCCTTCGCGTCGTCGCTCGCGTAGACCTCCGCGACCGCGCGCAGCTCGGAGTTCGACCCGAAGACGAGGTCGGTGCGGCTGCCGGTCCACTTGACCTCGCCGGTGGCGGAGTCGCGGCCCTCGAACGTGTTCGCGTCCTCGGACGTCGCCTTCCACGTCGTACCCAGGTCGAGCAGGTTGACGAAGAAGTCGTTGGTCAGCGACCCGGGGGTCGCCGTGAGGACACCGAGCGACGACTCCTGGTAGTTCGCGCCCAGGACGCGCAGGCCACCCACGAGGACCGTCAGCTCGGGGGCGCTCAGGGTCAGCAGATTCGCCCGGTCGATCAGCAGGAACTCGGCGGGCAGCCGCTGGCCCTTGCCGAGGTAGTTGCGGAATCCGTCGGCGGCCGGCTCCAGAGCGGCGAACGACTCCACGTCCGTCTGCTCCTGCGTCGCGTCCGCGCGGCCCGGCGTGAAGGGGACCTCGATGTCGAAGCCGGCGGTCTTGGCGGCCTGTTCGACGGCCGCGGCTCCCGCGAGCACGATCAGGTCGGCGAGCGAGACCCGCTTTCCGCCGTTCGGGCCGGAGTTGAAGGTCTCCTGGATGCCTTCGAGGGTGCGGAGCACCGTCGCGAGGCGGTCGGGGTCGTTGGCCTCCCAGCCGCTCTGCGGTTCGAGGCGGATACGCGCGCCGTTGGCGCCGCCGCGCATGTCGCTGCCGCGGAAGGTCGAGGCGGACGCCCAGGCGGTGGACACCAGCTGGGACACCGACAGGCCCGAGGCGAGGATCTGCTCCTTGAGGGAGGCGATGTCCTCGGCGTCGACCAGCTCGTCCGTCACGGCGGGGAGCGGGTCCTGCCACACCAGCGTCTCGGCCGGGACCTCCGGGCCGAGGTAGCGCACGATCGGGCCCATGTCACGGTGCGTCAGCTTGAACCAGGCGCGCGCGAAGGCGTCCGCGAACTCCGCCGGGTTCGCGAGGAACCGCCGCGAGATCTGCTCGTACGCCGGGTCGACGCGCAGCGCGAGGTCGGTGGTGAGCATCGTCGGCGCGTGGCTCTTCGACGCGTCGTGGGCGTCGGGTACGGAGCCGGCGCCGCCGCCGTCCTTCGGCCGCCACTGGTTGGCGCCGGCGGGGCTGGTGAACAGCTCCCACTCGTAGCCGTACAGGATCTCCAGGAAGCTGTTGTCCCAGGTGATCGGGGTGTTCGTCCAGATGCCCTCAAGGCCGCTGGTGATGGTGTCGCCGCCCTTGCCGGTGCCGAAGCTGTTCTTCCAGCCGAAGCCCTGCTGCTCGATCGGGGCGGCCTCGGGGTCGTCGCCGACGTTGTCCGCCGGGCCCGCGCCGTGGGTCTTGCCGAAGGTGTGGCCGCCGGCGATGAGCGCGACCGTCTCCTCGTCGTTCATCGCCATCCGGCGGAAGGTCTCGCGGATGTCGCGGGCCGAGGCGAGCGGGTCGGGGCTGCCGTTCGGGCCTTCGGGGTTGACGTAGATGAGACCCATCTGGACCGCGCCGAGGGGGCTCTCCAGCTCCCGGTCACCGGTGTAGCGCTCGTCGCCGAGCCAGGTGGACTCGGGACCCCAGTAGACGTCCTCCTCCGGCTCCCAGACGTCCGGGCGACCGCCGGCGAAGCCGAAGGTGTCGAAGCCCATCGTCTCCAGGGCGACGTTGCCGGCGAGGATCATGAGGTCGGCCCACGACAGGCTCTGGCCGTACTTCTTCTTCACCGGCCACAGCAGCCGGCGCGCCTTGTCGAGGTTTCCGTTGTCCGGCCAGCTGTTGAGGGGGGCGAAGCGCTGCTGGCCGGCTCCGGCGCCGCCGCGGCCGTCGCTGATGCGGTACGTGCCGGCGCTGTGCCAGGCCATGCGGATGATGAAGGGGCCGTAGTGGCCGAAGTCGGCGGGCCACCAGTCCTGCGAGGTCGTCAGCACCTCCGCGATGTCCTGCTTCACGGTGGGCAGGTCGAGGGAGGTGAACGCCGCGGCGTAGTCGAAGTCCTCACCGAGGGGGTTGGCCACGGCGGGGTTCTTGGCGAGGATCTTGAGGTTCAGCCGTTCCGGCCACCACTCGCGGTTTCCGCCGCCCTGAGTCGGGTGCGGGGCCCGGCCGTGTGCGACGGGGCAGCCGCCTTCACCCTCCGACTTCGCGTCTACGACGATTGCATCATGGTTCTCAGACATGGGAATCCTTCCGGACCAGGCGGATTACGGTACTCAGTCGGTACGCGGGTGGTACGCGGGCGGTACTCAGGCGGCCGGAACCGATCCTACGATGGACAGAGTCCAAGTCAAGAAGCGAACTAAGAGTATATTCAGTGGGATTCAGCCAAAATCCGGACATCCATGGGCGAACCTCTGGTGTCCCGAACCTGAACAGGTGAACCGACATGAGTGACCTGCTGGAGCGACTGCGAGGGCGTGGCTGGCGGATGACCTCCCAGCGCCGGGTCGTCGCCCAGGTCCTCGACGGCGATCACGTACACCTCACGGCCGACGAGGTGCACACCCTCGCCACGCGGCTGCTGCCCGAGATCTCCCGGGCGACGGTCTACAACACCCTGGGCGAACTCGTCTCCATCGGCGAGGTCATGGAGGTCTCCGCCGAGGGCCGCGCCATGCGCTACGACCCCAACGCGCACCACCCGCACCAGCACTTGGTCTGTTCCGGCTGCGGCACCATCCGGGACGTCCACCCCACCGGCGATCCGCTGGCCGGTCTGCCGGCGGGGGAACGGTTCGGGTTCACGGTGTCCGAGGTCGAGGTCACGTATCGCGGGCTCTGCCCGTCCTGTGTGAAGAAAATCTGACACTGCACAATTTTTCTCCACCTCGCTAGCGTCAGCGGCACCCGGGAGCAGCAGGAGCACCTGGGGCGTGGGCGGTGGTCGCGGCACTGCCCCGTGCGCAGCGCCGTCTCGGCCCCCGTCACCCCTTGTGAGGAAAGCCATGTCGACCCCACTCCAGTCACTCCACTCGGCCGACTCGGCCGCCCGTACGGGCCGACGTGTGCCCCTGCCGGTGACCATCTCCGCCTGGGCGGTTCCCCTCATGGTGGTCGGCGGGTTCGCCCTGGTGTCGATCGTCCCGGTCACGATCGCGCTGGTCGGCGCTCTCCGCGGGGTCTCCGACCGGGCGGTCCGCCTGGCGGCGGCACTCGTCGCCGTCATGTTCGCGATCCCGCTCGTCGTATGGCTGACCCGGCCCGACGGCGCGGAGAGCCTGACCAAGGACATGCATCCCGGCTTCCTCGGCCTGATCGTCGCCGCGTCGGCCGGGCTCCTTTTCACCATCCACCGCCCCCGCGACGGCAGTTGAGCGCAGTCCGTGGCGGCCCACGCCGTCCGTCCGTAAAACCCGCGGGACTCGATCCCGGCGCCCCAGTGCTCACCAGCGGCTGTCCAACGGCTGTCCAACGGCGACTGTTCACCCGGACGCCGCTCCGTGCTCGCTCGCAGGTGGCACGATCCTGCCTGCCCCGCCCCCCTCCTGACTCCCCTGCCCTGTCGCCCAACGGAGAGACGATGCACCTCAAGAGAACCCACGCCGCGCTCGTGGCCGTAGCTGTCGCCGCCGGCGCGCTGGCCGGTACGGGCGCGGCGAGCGCGCACCAGGAGCCGCGGCGGCCGCTCGCCTTCGACCGCACCGCCACCTACCCGGTCTTCCAGAACCGGCCGGCCGGCGAGGACCCGGCCTCCCCGACCGTCGCCGAGATCTCGGCGACGAGCGAGGACGGCCGGACCCTCGTCCACACGGACGCGGCGGCCCGGCGGATCGGCTTCCTCGACATCGGCCGGCCCGACCGTCCGCGCGGGCTCGGCACGCTGTCGCTCGCCGAACTCGGCAACGTCGAGGACGAGCCGACCTCGATAGCCGTCGTCGGCAGGTACGTCCTGGTGGTGGTGAACACCAGCGCCGGCTACACCGACCCGTCCGGCCGGCTCGACGTCATCTCGCTGCGCGACCGCCGGCGGGTGGCGAGTTACGACCTCGGCGGCCAGCCCGACTCCATCGCGATCAGCAAGGACAAGCGGTACGCCGCCATCGCGATCGAGAACGAGCGCGACGAGGAGGCGACCCCGCCCGGAGGCGAGGCGGGCGACCTGCCCCAACTCCCGGCCGGCTTCGTGCAGATCGTCGACCTCAAGGGCGACGCGCCGACGCGCTGGCGTACCCGCGCCGTACCGCTCACGCAGCCGGACGGCAGGGCACTGCCCGCCCTGGCCGCCGCCGGGATCACCGAGCCGACCGACCCGGAGCCGGAGTACGTCTCCATCAACGGCCGCGACCAACTCGTGGTGACGCTGCAGGAGAACAACGGCGTCGTCCTGCTGGATCTCCCGACGGGCCGGATCACGAAAGCCTTCAGCGCCGGTACGGCGTCGGTCGACGGCATCGACACGGTCGAGGACGGCGTGATCGACCTGACCGGCTCGATCACCGACGTACCGCGCGAGCCCGACTCGGTCGGCTGGATCGACGACCGTTACCTGGCGACCGCCAACGAGGGCGACTGGCGCGGCGGCACCCGGGGCTGGTCCATCTTCGACAGCCGTACCGGCAAGGTCGTCTGGGACGCGGGCAACAGCTTCGAGTCGATCGCCGTTCGCCACGGACTGCACAACGAGGACCGCGCGGAGAAGAAGGGCACGGAGCCGGAGGGTCTGGCGGTCGCCGAGTACGACGGCGTGCGCTACGCCTTCGTCAGCTCGGAGCGGAGCAACTTCGTCGCCGTCTACGACCTGAGCCGGCCGACCGCCCCGGTCTTCCGCCAGGTCCTGGCCACCACCAACGGCCCCGAGGGACTGCTGCCGATCCCGTCACGCGACCTGCTCGCGGTCTCCAGCGAGGAGGACGACGCCTCGGTCAACGTACGGGCCTCGGTGAGCCTCTTCCGTCTGGGCAGGCACACTCCCGCGTTCCCGAGCATCGTCTCGGCCACGGACTCCACCGACTCCGGTGGCTCCGCCGCGCCGATCGGCTGGGGCGCGCTCGGCGCGCTCTCCGCCGTACCCGGCCGGTCGCACCAGCTCTACAGCGTCACCGACGCCGCGTACTCCACCACCAAGATCCTCACGGTCGACGTGGCGCGCCAACCGGCGCTCATCACCCGCTCGTTGACCGTCAAGGGCGCCGACGGCCGGCCGATCGGTTACGACGCGGAGGGCATCCACGCCCGTCCGCAGGGCGGCTTCTGGCTCGCGGTGGAGGGCACGACCGGCGCGGGCAACAAACTGGTCCGGCTCGACAGGACCGGCAAGACCCAGCAGGTCGTCCCCCTGCCGGCGGACGTCGCCGCGGGGCTCGCGGGACAGGGCTTCGAGGGGGTCACCGCGACCACCGACCGCACCGGTCACGAGGTGGTCTGGGCCACGCTGCAACGCGAGGTCAAGACCGACCCGGCCGGCACCGTCCGGCTCGGCCGGTACGACGTCGCGGCCGGCACCTGGAGCTGGTACGGCTACCGGATCGGCGCCACCACCACCCCGGGCGACTGGATCGGCCTCTCCGAGATCACCGTGGTCGGGGACAAGCTCGCCGTCATCGAACGGGACAAACTCAACGGCCCGTCCGCCAAGATCAAGCGGGTGTACACGGTCGACCTCCCCAAGTCCGCCGCCCCCGCGGGCCAGTTGCCGGTGCTCCCGAAGAAGCTCGCCCACGACGTGCTGCCCGACCTGCGCGCCACGAACGGCTGGACCCAGGAGAAGCTGGAGGGCCTGACGGTGGCCGGTGACGGTGAGGTCTACGCGGTGACGGACAACGACGGCCTGGACAACGCCACGGGAGAGACGGCGCTCCTGGACCTGGGCTCCACCAGGAAGGTCTTCGGCCGCGACTGATCCCGGCCCGGTTCTCGGCTTCAGGCCCCCTGCGGTGCGCACCGCAGGGGGCCGTCGCCGCCTGCCCGAGCCCGAGCCCGACTCACTTCCTGGTCAACTCCCGGGCCCGCGCGGCATGGTAGGGAGAGAAGTGCGGGTTCGTCTCCAGCGCCGCGCGCAGGTGGCGCCGGGCCCCGGGCAGGCCGAGGGCCTGTTCGATCGCACCCCGGTGGTAGCGGAACAGCGCGTTCTCCCAGCCGGTCGCCGCCGCCCGCCGCGCGTACTCCAGGGCCTCGCCGTCCCGCCCGTCCCGGTGCAGTGCCCAGGCCAGGGCGTCGGCCGTGATCACACTGCGGGTGCGTTTCCACTCCCCGCGCATCAGCTCCACCGCGACTGCCGGGTCGCCGTGGTCGGCGGCGAACAGCGCCAACTGCGGGTCGACGGGGCCGCCGTCCGCGCGCAGCAGCCGCACCTGGGCGGCCAGCGCGGCCGCCTCTCCGCCCGATCCGGACTCACCGGAACCGGCCCTGGAGGCCCTGGAGGCACTGGAGACGTCGGGCATCGAGGCTCGCAGCTCGACCGCTTCCAGCAGGAACTGCGGCAGCGGAGTCCGTGCAGTCAGCCGTTCGTACGTGTCGAGCGCCTTGTCCGGCTCACCCCGCGCCGCGAGCACCCTGGCCGCCCCCGCGACCGCGTACGGATACTCCGGCTCGGTGTCCAGGGCGTACCGGTAGTGCTTCGCCGCCCGGTCCGGCTCCCCGCGCGACCAGGCCAGGTCACCCAACCGCGTCTGCGCGAAGGCGCGTTCGCCGGTCGTGGACGCGCTGTCCACGGCCCGGTTCAGGGCGATGGCGGCATCGGCCGGCCTGCCGTTCGTCTCCAGGTCGTAGGCCGCCCTGCTGTACGACGCGGAGGCGGGCGCCAGATCGAGCAGGCGCTGCGCGGCGGCGCGCGCCGCCGGGTAGTGGCCGAGCTGGATCTCCGCGTCGGCCAGTACGGCGTAACCGTCGGGCCGGTCCGGTGCCATCCGGGTGGCGCGCAGACCGTGTTCGCGGCCCTGGGCGAACTGGTGCCGTGCGTTGGCCAGTTGCCCCCGGCCGACGTCGGCGGCGTAGTTGCCGGTCGTGTCCAGGGCCAGGGAGCGGCGCAGGGCGCGGTCGGCGGCCTCCAGCCGGGCCGCGTCCAGGGTGGTCCGGGCCTGTTCGATCTCGGCGCGGGCGAGCGCCGCCCAGCCCACCGGGTCCCGGGGGTAGGTCTCCGTACGCTTCCTGGCGGTGTCGAGCGCGCCTGCCGCGAGAGCGTCCCCGACAGGAGCACCCCCGACAGGAGCACTTCCGCCGGGAGCACCCCCGGCAGGCGCGGTAGCGGCCGGGGCGGTGGCCGTGGGGCTCCCGGTGGCGGGTCCCAGATACAGGAGTCCCGCCACACAGCCGGCCACGGCCACCGCTCCGCCCGCCGCGGTGATCAGACGCCTCACGGGCCCGCGTGCGGGAGGTTGAGGTAGGGGAACGTGGTCTGCGCGTCGGCAGGTTCGAGGCGTACGACAGGGTCGGGCAGCAGGTCGCGCGCGGACGGCCCCGCGGGCTCGCCCTCCAGCATCCTGATCAGCGGCCCGTCGATGTTGTCGTTGAGGCGCCGCCCGTTGGGGAAGCCCTGGAGGTCGCCGTCGAGCACGCCGTGCGCCTTGGGGGCCGCGGTCACCGGGGTGGTGAGGTTGAGCCGCAGCTGCTCGGCGAGCACGATCCGCGACGGATCGGCGTCGGCGTTCATGGTGTGGCTGTTGAGGTCGAAGCCGAACAACGACCCGTTGGACTTCCCGATGCCCTTCAGGAGCAGGGCCTGGATGTCGCGGCGCGGAGTCGCCGGAGCCTTGCGGCCCTGGGCTCGCTCGATGCGCTGCGGCGGTACGGGGTCGAGCGTCGCCGCCAGGAAGTCGGCGTCCAGGTGGTCGTCCTTCGGGGCGCGGGCCTGGAAACGGTCCTCCGGCCCGCCCGGCTTCGCGAGCCCGACGGTCGACCCGTGGACGGCGAAGGCGACGTGCGGGGTGCCGTTGCGGGAGACCTGCCGGTACGAGGGGGCCTGCGCGGCCAGGCTCCGGCCGAGGTCCGCACCCTCGCGCGAGACGGACGACCAGACGCCGACGACCGGATTGCGCCGCGCGTCACCGGCCAGCGCCACCTCGCTCTTGGGCACCTGGAGCACCAGGCTGTTCACGTTGAGGGCGGACAGCGGCTGGGCGTCGGGCAGCCAGCCGGGCACCGGCCCCGAGGTCCCGGCGACGAACAGGCCGAAGACCTGGGTGTCCGCCTTGAACGACTCCGCCGCCTGCGTGGCGACCGTACGGCCACCGCCCGGCAGGTCCCGGATCGCCTGGGTGCGCAGCTTGCCGTAGTTCGGCATCAGGGCGCGCCCCGTATGGGTGGGGGCGGCGACGGCGTCGCGCAGCAGTGTCGTGGCGGTGCCGTCGGCGGCGACCTTCTCCAGGGTGTACTTCTGCCGGACACCCAGCGACCGGTCGTCCAGGGAGTTCACGGGCAGCGGACCGACTTTCGGACCCGCCCCGAACGGGCGGCGGTCCTCGTTGCGGAACGTCCAGCGGTAGGTCGCGTCGGGCGCTCCGTCCCCGTCGGCGTCCGTATGGATCTCGTACCGAGCCCCCGTCGCGAACGGGTGGTCGACCAGCGCGTTGGCCGCCGTCCCCGGCAGTTGGAAGGGCCGTACGTTCGCGATGAGGGTGACCGTGCCGGTGTCCTCGGGGCTGGTGAAGGCGTAGACGTCGGTGATGTCCGTCGCGGTGTCCCGCAGTGAGGAGGGCGCGTCGATGTGGCCGCCCGCCTCGCCGACGCCGGTGAGCGGGCCCGCCACCGACGCGGCGGTCAGGGCGACGGTGGCCGCGGCGAGTGCTCCGAGCTTCCGGCGGGTGGGGCCGGGGCTTCGGCAGGGGAGTCCCGGCCGCCGGCCGGCGGGGCGGTCGGACGCAGGAGTGCTTGCCATTTCGGGCATGACGTTCTCCAGTGCTGTGTGTGGGGGAGTTCCACCAGAGTGAGGCGCTGTTGATCTTCGAATGGCCAATGCCGCTCCGCATCACCGCATCGTGCTGATTTCTTCCGTCCCCTGGGCTAACGAACGGTTAAAAACGCGCACTTCTATGCATCAATGGGCATACCTGGCTAAAAGATGCGCCTCCGTCGTCACGGTTGACCTCAGACGAACTCTGGTGTTGCGCAGCTTTGTTGGGTTCCGGCGTGTCCTGGATCCAGGACACGCTTCACGTCAGCAGCAGAGAAAGAGCTCATACGTATGCGCGCACTCCGTCGTCTCACCGTCCTGGCCGCAGTGGCCGCACTCACCGTGCCGCTCGGCATGACCGCCGCCGGGGCAGCCGCCCCGCAGCGGTCGTCGGCCGCCCCCGAGGTCGCCGTCGCCGAGCCCTTCCCGGGCGCCTACATCTCCCCGTGGGGAGACGCGCAGGTGGCCCTGGGGAACGAAGCGCTCGCGTGGATGCAGCGCGAGGGCATCACGCTCGAAGCCATCAGCCCGTTCCGCATGGACGCGGACCGTCGTGGCTTCTCCATGCCGATCGGATCGACGGCCGGTGACGGTCTCGACTCGAAGGGCCGGATCTTCTACCCCGGCGGGCTGCGCTTCCACCACCAGGCGTCCGGCAAGACCGTCACGCTGCAGTCCACCTTCATCCGCGTGATGCCGACCCCGGCCTACTCGGCGGGCGTGTCGGTCGACGGGAAGCGGCTCTCCGAGGAGGTCTCGATCGCCGAGTCCACCTACACCGAGGTGATGGCCGGGGCCCGCCCCAGCTTCACCGGCTTCCGCATCAAGCAGGCCCCCTTCTACCTGACGCAGGAGGCCGCCGACCTGTTCGCCTCGGTGACGGGCGGTGAGGCGCCGCGCGTCGGCAGCCTGTTCGGGACGCTCACGCCGAACTTCGACTACGTCCCCACCCGGGGCTAGAGGTTCCGCCAACAGCAGTAGCAGCCGCCGCCGTGTCGCGAGCCCTCCCGGGGTACGCGACCGGCGGCGGTCCCGCGCCGGCGCCGGCCGCCTGCGGGGGCTAACCCCCCGTACGCACGGGCATCAGCGGCACCACCAGCAGACATGGCAGCCGGATTCTGTGATCGGCCAGGTCACCGAAGGATGGGACTGACAGGCACAGCGCCTCCTCAGTCAGTCTCAGCCGCCGAAGGATGACCATGTCCCGCACTCCCCGCACTCCCCGCCCTCCTCGCACTTCCGACACTCCCGGCAGGCGCCGGTCCACCCACCGTGTTCTGCCGGCCCTCGCCCTGCTGACCCTGACCGTCGGCACCCTCACGGCCTGCGGCGACAACGACTCCGCCCCCGAGCACGCCGCGTCGGCGGCGGCCCCTGCCCCTGCCCCGGCCTCGGCCACAGCCTCGCCCTCGTCCGGAGCCGGTCCGGCAGGCGTGTCGAAGCTGCGCATGATCACCAACGACGGTCACCGGCTGGCCTTCCACGTCACACCGGGCACCGGCGACGACCGGACGATCGTCCTCGACTCGGGCGGCGGCGAGGACTCCTCCCAGTGGAAGGACCTCGTCCCCAAGCTCCACGCGGCCACCGGCGCCACCGTCATCACCTACGACCGGGCCGGCCTCGGCAAGAGCGACGTGGTGCCCGGCCCGTGGAAGGTCGAGAGTGCTGTCGACGACCTCAAGGCGGGGCTCGACGAGTTGGGCGTCACCGAGAACGTGACCCTGGTGTCCCACTCCCAGGCCGGCGAGATCGCGAACTACTTCGCCAAGGACTACCCACGGATGCTTTCCGGCGCGGTCCTGGTCGACGCCAACCTTCCCCCGTTCTTCACGGACGAGCAGATTCCGCGTCTCGTGGCCGTGAGTAAACCGCAGGTCGACGCCGCGATGAAGGACCCCGACAAGCCGGCGAACCGCCAACTCATCTCCACCGCGGAGGGCTTCGCCCCGGCGCACCAGGAATTCCACAAGGTCACCTGGCCGGACTCGGTACCGGCAACGGTCATAGTGTCGGAGAAAACCCCGCTCGACGGATCCCCCGAGGACGCCCAGCACTGGCGCGACGCCGCAGCCGCGTTCACCGAGGCCGGGCCCGACCGAACGCTCGTCACCGCCGAGGGCAGTTCACACGACGTACCGAAAGACCGTCCCGACCTCGTACTCAAGGAGATCGAATCCATGTCGGCCACAGAGCACTGATCCGTCGGCCGGGCGTCCGGGGACCCCTGATCGCCCTCCAATGCTCAGTGGCGCGGGGGTTAATTCCACGGGAAATGCATGGAAAGCTGAGTCAATCATCGAGTTACTCGATTGAATTAATGGTGAAACAGTGCCCAATTCCCTAGGGTCGTGGACACCGCCTAACCAAAGAATCCCGTGAGGCACTCATGACGAAGCTCGGCCAGCTCTACTCCCTTTTCGACAGCGTGGAGCTGCCGGAGAACCTGCCGTACACCCAGTGCAGCAAATGGGAGCTGAAGTTCCTGTACCTGGTGGGCCGGCACCACCTCACGGGCCAGGACCGCATCGTCGAACTGGGCTCGGGGGGCGGCGGATCGACGTACGCGCTCGCGCTCGGCCTGCACGAGAGCCCCCTGTTCAACGAGAAGACGGGACGCCTGCACTCGTACGACTTCTTCCGCGTCGGCAAGGGCACGTACGCCACGGAGAAGTTCTTCGACGCCGGCCACGTGCCCGCGGAGGACAACTCGTTCCTGGACGACTTCAAGAGGCGCCTGGATCCGTTCCTGCCGTTCATGGAGATCCACGCCGGTGACCTGTGGCAGACCTCGGACCCGAAGGACACCAGCCCGGTCGAGTTCCTGCACATCGACATAGCCAAGACCGACCGGGTCTTCCAGTGCGTGTCGGAGCGATTCCTCACGCGCATGCGGCCCGGGACCGTCGTACTCCACCAGGATTTCGCGGGTCCGCGCCTGCCGTGGCTGCACCACAGCACCGGCGCCCTGCTGCCGTACATCGAGATCGCGGGCCCGCCGATCCGCTCCACGCTCGCCTTCGAGGTGACGCGGCCGATCCCCGACGACGTCATGAAGCGCATCACCGAGGACGACTACACCGTCGACGAGAAGCTCGCGCTGATCTCCGACGTCCAGGACCGCGTCGACCGCGACCACACCGACGGCATCCCCTTCAAGTCCGTGCTGGAGATGGGCAAGGCTTTCGTCTGCCACTACGACGGCCAGCACAAGCGCGCCTGGTCGATCGCCAAGCGACTCCAGACGGACGAGTACCTGAGCCGGACCCGCGCCGATCACTTCGCACAACTGAGGAAGGCGTACGAGGCCGAGCCCAAGGTGACGACGATGGGAAGGCTCAAGAAGCTGGTGGGCAGGAAGTAGCCGCCGGGCACGGTTCTGTCGCGTCCGGGCGTGGTCGCTCTGGGATCACTTTGGTCCATAAGTGCGGCTTCGGCGTATCTGCGTCGTCGAGGGCCGTGCCTCGGGTAGTCAGTGGATCTCCTGATTCTCCGACCGAGGAGCCTTCGTGGTTTGTCGTCGTGTCCTGGGCGGGCGGGCTGTGGCAGCGTTCACCGCCGCGGCCTCCGCCGTGCTCACCTTCACCGTGCCGGCCGGCGATGCGGTCGCCGCCGGCCAACCGCTCCCGCAGCAGCGGCCGATGGCCCTGCCCGCCGCCAACGGCGACGTACTCAGCTCGGAGCCGGGCGTCTTCCACCTGGATCCGCTCAAGGCGTTCAAGGCCAAGGCGACGGCCCACCGGATCATGTACCGCACCACCGACCGCGTCGGGAAGGCCATCGCCGTCACCGGCACCGTACTGAACCCCACGACCTCCCCACACGCCCAGCGCCCGATCGTCGCCTTCGCCCCCGGCACCCAGGGCCTCGCGGACAAGTGCGCACCCTCCCGCCAACTGGCCGAAGGCACCGAGTACGAGGCACAGCCCATCAAGAAGCTCCTCGACAAGGGCTACGCCGTGGTCGTGACGGACTATCAGGGGCTGGGCACACCCGGGATCCACACCTACATGACCCGCGAGGCCCAGGGCCGCGCCGTCCTGGACTCCGTCCGCGCCGCCCAGCGCCTGGACGCCGTCGATCTCCCCGACGCCGGTCCGGTCGCGCTCTACGGCTACTCCCAGGGCGGCGGCGCGACGGCGTCCGCCGCCGAACTCGCCCCCACCTACGCGCCCGAACTAAAGATCAAGGGCGCCGTCGTCGGCGCTCCGCCGGCGGACATGAACAAGGTGGCCGACAGCATGGACGGCTCCGCCTACGGGGCGTTCTTCAACTACGCCCTCTCCGGCCTGGCCACCGCGTACGGCGTCGACATCGACCCGTACCTGACCGCCCACGGCAAACGCGTCACGAACGACCTGCGCGACAACCTGTGCACCACACAGGCCCTCGCCAAGTACCCCTTCCTCAACTCCCGCTTCCTGACCACGGACGGGCGCCCGCTCACCGAGCGCCTCAAGCGCGCCCCCTGGGACGCGATCGTGGCCGACCAGCAGCTCGGCAAGCGCAAGCCCGCCGTACCCGTCCTGCTCTCCCACAGCGCCCTGGACGACGTCATCCCCCAACAGGTCGGCAAGAACCTGGCCGCCGACTGGTGCCGCCGCGGCACCACCGTCAAGTTCACCGGCAACTACATCCCCGGCCACATCGCCGCGACGGAGGCCACCAGCACGGAGGGCCTCCCCTGGCTCGCGGACCGCTTCACCAACAAGCCCGCACCAAGCACCTGCTGACCCCGGCGACGCCCTTCCCGCCCGCGGGATGACCCTCAGGGTGCAGCCTGCGGTGTCGCGGGAGTGGCGGGGATGTCGGCCCTGGACAGGCCGACGTCCTCGTTGACGGTGCCGGAGTCCGGCGGAAGCTCAAGATCCGTCGTCTCACGTGACGCGGTCGCGATGACGCGGCGCGGTTGATGCGGCGCGGTTTCGAACTCTTCAGGGAGTGGGCCACCTGGCCTCAACCACGTACGTCGAAGGCCCGCCATCGCCAGCGACGGCGGGCCTTCGACTATTGCCCGGTGAGAGCAATGGCTGCGGGTACGAGATTCGAACTCGTGAGGGGTTGCCCCCAACACGCTTCATCCAGGACGGTGACCCGCACACCCTGACCCTCGCGCATGACGAGACGGGACCGGCCGGATGGCAGGCGTGGGCGGAACCCGCGCTCGGCGCACCGTACTTGTGGGCCGCGTCGTTCTCCGCCGGCGTGCCGCACGACCTCGTCGCCGCCTTCGCCGCATCCCTCAGCAGCACCGCACCGGTCCTACGCCACGTGCTGCCCGAAAGTACCCGCGACCGGCTCCTACGTGCCCCTGCTGTTTGAGGGAGTGCGCCAGTGGCGGCCGTTGTCCTGCGGGCTCAGGGCCGGTTTTGTTCTCGGGGGTCAGGTGCGCTGGGGGACCAGCGCCACCGGGCAGGGTGCGTGATGGAGTACCGCGTGGTTGACGCTGCCGAGTTGCATGGCGGGTGAGGTGTGCCGGCGGCGGGCGCCGATCACCACGAGGTCTGCTGAGGCCGCCGCTCCCAGCAGACCCTCGCGGGCCGCGCCGTTGAAGGCTTCCGGAATCACGCGCACCGACTCGTGTCGGCGGGAGGGCTCTTGCAGCGCCATGGTGAGCAGCTCTCGTGCCTGGCGGTCTCGGGTCTCTGTGAGCAGGTCCGGGGGGACCGGGATGTCGGGCAGTACGTAGGCCGGGGGTCTCCACGCGTGGACCGCGTGCAGTCGGGCGTCGCGCGCTTGGGCCTCGGCGAAGGCGAACTCCGCCGCGGCGGAGTCGCGTTCGGCGTCGTGGACGCCCAGTACCACCTGGTTGAAGGGGACTCGGTGATTGGGTCGCGTCCCCCGTACGACGATGACCGGACCTGCCGCGCGGGCGGCCAGTTGGAGGCCGACCGACCCGAGGAGGAGTCCGGCGAGGGTGCCGTGCCCTCTGCTGCCGACGACGACGGCGTAAGCCTCGTCGCTTTCGCGCAGGAGTGCGGGCACGGCGGCGTCGGGCAGCACGGTGCTGGAGACCTTCAGCTCCGGCTGACGGAGCCGGGCCCGCTCGGCGGCTCCGGTGACGACGGCTTCGGCCCAGGATCCGGTCCGCGACTCGCCTGTGCCGAGGGGAGACCGGGTGCTCTCGTGCGGCTCCCAGAGATGGGCGTGCACCACGCGCAGCGGCAGCATGTGACGTATCGCCTCGTCCGCGGCCCAGTCCACGGCCCGCAGACTCGACAGGGAGCCGTCGACGCCGACCACCAGGGGGAACTCCACCGTTCCCACCACCTTCCGTATCCAGTAAGGATGTTGTACTACGCACCGTGACACCGGCCGTCCGCCCCGGGGTAGGGCCGGTCGGTCCTTCGGACGGGGCCGGTCGACTCCTGCCAGACGCCTTTCCACGCACCAGAGTTGGGCGCGGGGTCCGGTCGAGGGCCCGGACGGTCGTGAGGGGAGAGCGCACATGCTTGAGAACCATGTGGTTGTGGGCGTCGACGGGTCGGTCGTCGCGACCCGCGCGCTGGACGCGGCGGCCGAGGAGTCGAGGCGCCGGTCGGTGCCTCTGGAGATCGTGTACGCCGTGCCCGACCCGGACATGGCCGGACCGGTCCTGACAACCTCGGCGGACCGGGTCGCCGCGCGCCGTCCGGAAGTTGCCGTCCGCCTTACGGCCGTAGTCGCCGGTCCTGCCGCTGCCCTGGTGGCCCGGGGCAGGGACGCGGCGCTCCTCGTCGTCGGCACGCGCGCCATGGGCGCTCCGGCCTCGCTGGTGTCGCGATCGGTGGCCCAGCGTGTCGCCGAACGGAGTCCCTGCCCCGTCCTCGTGGTCGGCGCCGGCCGTTTCGCCGGTCATGTCGAAGCGGGAGAGGTGCTGTTCGCCGTGGGAAGCGACGACGACATCGAAGCCGCCGGCTTCGCCTTCGAGGAGGCCGTACGGCGTGGTGCCCACCTGCGCTTCGTACACACCGCGCACTACCGGCCTTCCAGCGCCGCCGCGCCGTACTCCACGGCTCGTGCCACCGAAGCGGCGTGCCCGGCCGGCGAGGGACAGGGCCGTAACGGGATCGGGCCTGCGGCCATCCCCTTGGCCGACAGCGAAGTGGTCGGCGCCACGGCCGGCGCCGATGTGGTGGTCGTCGCCCGCCGTCAGTGCGGTGCCAAGGGCTCACACATGCGCACCCTGCACGCGCTGCTGCATCACGCGCGCTGCCCGGTCCTGCTGGTTCCCGTCGGCCCCACCCCGCCCGGCCACGGAGCCGGCCCCGGACGAACCGACGGCCCGTCCGGACGGTAGGCACCCGTCGTCAGGCGAAGACTCCCTGGTCACGGACGGTCGAGGGAAGTGTCCCGGGAGGCGGGCCTCCATGCCGGGAGCCGCATTCATGAAGCCGGGAGATGTCCTGCCCGACGCCGTACCCCCCCTGGGCTCACAGGGCCGCTAGTCTGCTTTCCGGTCCAGGCTGCGGAGGAACACCGGTGGGCGAGCAGGATCCGTTCTCTCAGATACCGAAGATGCGGCTCGACGAGCTCCTGGACGAGCTGCAGGTCCGTATCGATGCCGCCCGCGGTACCAGGGACCGGGTTCACAGTCTGCTGGAGGCGGTCGTCTCGGTGGGGCGTGAGCTGGACCTCGCCCAGGTTCTGCGGCGAATCGTGGAGGCTGCCGCGGTCCTCGTCGATGCCCGCTACGCGGCCCTTGGAGTGATCGGACCGGACGGCCGCAAGCTGTCGCAGTTCCTGACGGTCGGCCTCGCCGATGAGGCGATCGAGGCGATCGGCCCACTGCCCGCGGGGCACGGTCTGCTCGGTGAGCTGATCCGCAATCCGGAACCGCTGCGGCTCGGGGACTTGGCCGCGCACGGGGCGTCGTACGGTTTCCCCGCCCGGCACCCGCCGATGCGGACGTTCCTCGGAGTGCCGATCCGGGTGCGTGATCAGGTGTTCGGCAATCTGTACCTGACCGACAAGCGCGGCGGGCAGGACTTCGACACCGAGGACGAGGGAGTCATATCCACGCTGTCGGTGGCGGCGGGTGTGGCTATCGACAACGCCCGCCTGTACGAGGGTGTGAGGCGCCAGCAGCGGTGGCAGCGGGCGAACGCGGAAATCACCAACAGCCTGTTCTCCGGCAGTCCGCGAGCGGAGGTTCTCGGTCTCATCGCCGGCCGTGCCGGAGAACTCACGGGCGCCGAGCTCGCCGATGTCTGCGTTCCCGTGCCCGAAACCGACACCCTCGTCGTGGAGCTCGCGGCCGGAGGGAGAGCGGAAGAACGGCGCGCTCTGGTCATTCCGGTCGACGGCACGCTGCCCGGCGCCGCCCACCGCACGGGCGGCCCTGTCGCGACGGCCTGTCTGGCGGACGACGACCGCTTCGCCGACAAGACCGGCGATCACTCCGGGCTGGGGCCCGCCGTCGCCGTCCCTCTGGGCACCGCGGAGCACGGACTCGGAGTGCTGCTGCTGGTCCGGTCCGCGGGGGAGCCGGTCTTCACGGACAGCGAGATCGATCCGCTGCTTGTCTTCGCCGGCCAGGCCGCTGTCGCCCTGGAGTTGGCCGAGCGACGCCGCGACACCGAACTGCTGACGCTGCTGGAGGACCGCGACCGTATCGCACGCGATCTGCACGATCTGGCGATCCAGCGGCTGTTCGCCACGGGGATGACCTTGCAGAGCGCCGCTCGGCTGGTGGATCACCCCGGGGCCGCCGAAAGGCTCACCCGGGCCGTCGGCGACCTGGACGAGACGATCAAAATCATCCGCACCACGATCTTCGGCCTGCGCGTCAGGGGTGAGGAGAGCGGGCGCAGCCTCCGAGCGCGGGCCGCGCGCTCAGCCGGTGAAGCGGCGTCCGCGCTCGGGTTCCCGCCCCGCCTGAGCATGGAAGGGCTCCTGGACACCGACGTGCCGCCGACGGTCGCCGACCACGTGCACGCCGTGCTGGGCGAGCTGTTGAGCAACGCCGCACGCCACGCGCACGCCACTCGGGTGGAGGTCGGTCTCCAGGCCACCGCGGACGAGGTGATCCTCATCGTCACGGACAACGGGCGGGGCACCCCGAGCGACGGACGTCGCAGCGGTCTGCGGAATCTCTCCGAGCGGGCCCAGGGCGTGAGGGGAACTTTCACGATCGAGACTCCCGCCGGCGGCGGCAGCCGGTTCGTATGGCGCGCTCCCCTGCTCCAGCAGGAAAGCGCCTGACCACCGGCGGCGGGAACGCACCTCACCACCGGCGGCGGCCGGCCGGGAACGGGGCGGGACAGTTGTCCGACGGCAGTTCCTCTCAGCCGGCCGCAGGGTGGCCTGTTGCTGGGACGAGCCTGAACCCGGTGATCAGTTGGGGACGGATACGCAGCACATCGCTCATGGTCTGTGGCACCCACGGACGCAGAAGATCCCGGTAGCGGTCGACGTCGGCAGGATCGTCGACAAGGCGCGCGTACCCGGTGACGACGACGCTCCAGCCCACGTGCGACTCCGGGTCGATGGCATCCGCCTCGTACGCCACGACGGTTCCAGGAGGAGTGCTCGGAGCCGCCAGAGACGCGAGCGCGGAGCCGTCACCGAGCCGGATGATGATGTCGTCCCCGTCCAGCAGATGGTTGAGCGGACGAATCGCCGGCAGAGCGTGCTGGGTGAACACGAGGCGGCCGAGCGACACCGAGCGCAGCAGATCGAGTGCGTCCCGACGGTCCAGCGCCTCCATCAGCCGGGGCGCCTCTGTCTCCCGCGTCGGCGACGGCCGCGAGTCCCGCTCGCTCATCATGCCCAACCTTTGCTCTCGCCCTGCCCGATCGCGCGCTCACCTGTCAAAGAACCAGCGTCTCCTCGGCGTCGTACCGGTGCCAGGGCCGAACGGTCCACGCGTACGGCCCTTTCGCGACCGGGGGACGAGGCGAGACAGCCCGGCCGTGGCTTTCGGCGCCCGTTGAGACGAGGATGCACCGGGCAGGGCAACGAGGGACCGGGGGCAGGAATTGAGGGGGAACGGCAGTGACGGACGAAGAACGCGACACGGGTTCGACAACACCGGTGAGAGTCTTTCTGCTTGACGACCACGAAGTGGTGCGCCGAGGCGTACGCGATCTGCTGGACGCCGAACCTGATCTCACTGTCGTGGGAGAAGCGTCAACGGCCGAGCAGGCGCTGGTTCGTATACCCGCGCTGCGTCCGCGGGTGGCCGTACTCGACGTACGACTGGCGGACGGTGACGGGGTGGCGGTGTGCAGGGAACTGCGCTCACGCATGCCGGAACTGGCCTGTCTGATGCTCACCTCCTTCGACGACGAGGAGGCGCTGCTCGACGCGATCATGGCCGGCGCGTCGGGATACGTCCTGAAGCAGATCACCGGCACGGACCTGGTCACCGCGGTCCGTACCGTCGCCTCGGGGCAGTCCATGCTCGACCCCGGCACCACCTCGCGCGTGATGGCACGGCTGCGTGGCGGGGCCGAACCCGAACAGCGGACGCACGGGCTGCCGAACCTGACCGAGCGCGAGCAAGAAATCCTCGCGCTCGTGGGTGAGGGACTGACGAACCGCGAAATCGGCGAACGCCTCTACCTGGCCGAGAAGACGGTGAAGAACAACGTCTCGCGACTGCTGGCCAAACTGGGCGTCGAACGCCGAGTCCAGGCAGCGGTCCTCGCCACCCAGGCCAACGCCGCGCACGAGCAGCAGCACGGCGCAGCCCCGTCCGAGGGCCGCCCGCGCCGCTGACCCCCCGGACCCGGCGGCGGAAGACGCGACACGGAACGGCCTTCGACCGCGGTTGTCGGGCTGCCGCGATTCCAGAGGTCTCAACGGCCCTGACGGAGAGGGCCGTTCGGCCCTCGGACGAGGGCCTGTCGCCGCTGTGCGCCACCCTCGGCCGGCGGGATATTGAGTGTGGAAGCAGCAGCCACACCGTATCCACCGTCCCGAAGGGGTCAACACCATGGCAATTCACGAGGGTTCGCACCGGGCTCCGACCTCACAGCCGGGAACCACCCATCAGACCCCGACCACCCCGATCACCTCGGCCACCGTCCGAACCGGTGCGGGTGTCTTCCTCATGAGGAGTCTTGCCGTCGTGCGCCTGATCCTTGGCGGGGTGTTCCTCTGGGCGTTCGCGGACAAGGCGTTCGGCTGGGGATACGCGACCCCCGGCGGAGCGGCCTGGATCGACGGAGGCTCACCGACCAAGGGCTTCCTGAGCGGCGTCTCCGCAGGGCCGCTCGAATCCACCTTCCACTCCTTGGCCGGCCAGGGCTGGGTGGACTGGCTGTTCATGCTCGGCCTGCTCGCGATCGGCGTGACCCTGGTCGCCGGTTTCGCACTGCGTTTCGCCGCGGCGGCGGGCACATTGATGATGGGCCTGATGTGGCTCGCGGAATGGCCGCCCGCCAGACACCTGTCCGACGGCGCGCCCAGCATGTCCAGCAACCCGATCTTCGACTACCACGTCGTCTACGCCGTGGTCCTGATCGCCCTCGCCGCCGCCTACGCCGGCCGGACCTGGGGCCTGAGCACACTCTGGGAACGACTCCCGGTCGTCAACCGCAACCGCTGGTTCCACTGATCACCGCCGGTACGGGACACGGTGCGCCGTGTCCCGTACCGGCGTCGTGTCACGCGACGCGGCCGGGTCGGGGCGGAGACCGGTTCGGACGTGCGCCGGCGCCATTCGGCCTGGTCGGAGGAGCCTTATGGCGCGCGGCCGGAATGGTCCAGACAACAAAGAAGGCCCAAGTCGCTGACCACGGCCTTCGTCGTGGATCGGGTGCCCTTGGGGCCAAAGCTGCCAGACCACCGTGGCGCTGCAGCGTGCCTCGCACTTGAGATCCAGCTCGGCCGGCTGCGGGCGGGTATCCCGAGCCGAGCGGACCGAGTCGTCATCCCCGCGCTGCTCAGCCGGCGGCAGGTAGTTCCGCACCCCTAGCTTTGGAGGCGCCCCTGTCCCCCGAGTTCCCGATCGAACCACCCACTCGGTCCGGAGCTGAAGCGTTCTGGGTCGGGCCCCGGCCCCGGTATCTGGCCGGTGACGACGGACAGCTCTACGAGACGGTGGCTGACACGCTCACCAGGCTCGGCTGGACGAACCTGACGGTCGTCCGAGGACGGCAGGAGCCGGACGCGAGGCACCACAGGACCGGCAGGTCCTACTCAGCACCGTCCTGCACATCAGCCCCGACACCCTCCGCTGGGCCCAGTGGATCCTGGCGGACGAGCCGTTCCTCCTGGGCGAGCTGCCGATCGCCTGGCAGATCTCCGCCCGAACGGACACCGGCGGCCCCCTCGCCACGTGGTCCGCCTACTTCACCCCCGACGTCCCCGGCGAGGTCCTCGGCGGACTCGATGCCGACGACCAGCCCACCGCCACGTTGGCCGGCCCCGAGCTGGTCCTCGACGCGCTCACGGCGCACGGCAGGCTCCGGGACATCGACCATCCCCATGCCGGGGCGACAAACCCGATGTTCACCACCCACCTCAGCCTCGGTGAGGTGCCACCGCTCATTCAGGACGGCGACCCGCACACCCTGACCCTCGCGGCTGGCCAACAGTCCGCAGCTCCCTGAGATTCAGCGCGTGAAGCCCGGCCCCAGATGGGGCCGGGCAGTTGTGGAACATGTGGAGCCGCGCCTGTGAGCCCAAGCAGCTTCCGCTCGTCGTAGATCGACCCCGAGTACGGCTGGGGGTGTGGCGTTGGCGGATACGTCTGGTGAGTGTGCGGGTCGGGTTGCGTGCGTCGTTCAGGGGGCGCTGGTCGAGGACGATGGCGGCGTTGCGTCCGGAAGTTCCGTCGAGGGCGAGGCCGGTGGCGAGGACTGCGCCCGGAGACCACTCATCACGGACCGGTCGGCCCCGCTCTGCTGCGGCAGCAGGTTGGTGGTCGGGAGCCCCTCGGGCGCCTGGCTCGTGGGCTTTGTCAGCCCTGTGCGCCGGAGCCCGCTCTGTGCCACCTGCCTGCACAAGCGTCGCAGTGCGAGGTAGAAGCGGTCGGGGAGGAAGACCAGGTCGGCGACGATCATCGCGCCGGAGAAGAGCGGCAGCCCCATGAGTACCGCGATTCCGATGTGCATGCCCAACAGCATGGTCAGGACGGGGTACTTGAGCCGTCCGAACAGGACGAACGGGAACGCGACCTGGAGGAGCACCGTCGCGTAACCGGTGATCGCGAGCAGTACGGTCTGCTCGTCCGCGATCTGTGAGAGCGCGGGCCAGGGCCGGAACAGTTCGAGGTTCAGTACGTAGTGCAGGGCGGTGCCGCTGCCCCAGGTGCCACCCTGCACCTTGTACAGGCCGGCCGATCCGTAGAGGAAGCAGACCTGGACGGCGATGACGATCAGTCCGCAGTTGTGCAGCACCGTGACCAACACGGTCCGGGCGGCGCGGAGTTGACCGATCGGCGCCGCCGTACGGCCGACGTCCGCCGCCGCGTGCCGGGCCGCTCTGCGCGCGTCCAGGGACCAGCGCCGGCCGCAGGCGGTGAGGACGAGGTAGAAGGCCATCAGCAGGATGAGGTTGTCGCCGCCGTCGGTCATGAAGATGGACCGCGAGTGGAACGAGGCCACGACGACGGCGAAGAGGAGGGAGACGGCGCGGGTCCGCCAGCCGAGCGCGAACAGCGCGGAGGTGACGACGGCCAGTGCGTAGCAGAGCTCGAAGTAGCTCCGGCTGTCGGAGAGGGCGAGGATGCTGGCCCAGCCGGTCTGGTCGTAGAGCTGTGCCGCGAGCTCCGGTGTCCAGGGCGAACCGGGTCCCCAGATCTCGTCGCGATGGGGGAACTCCCGCAGCAGGAAGCCCAGATAGAGCAGGCCGTAGCCGATCCGCAGCCCTGCGGTGGCGTACAGCGAGATCGGCCGCTCGGTCAGGAGGGCGTACAGCCGTCTTGTCCGGTCGCGTGCGGAGAGCTGTTCAGTTGCCATCGGGGGTCACCTTCCACCAGGGCAGGAGCCGGGTCTCGGGGGATTTCGGTGTCCCCTGGGCCGTCCGCGTACCGTCCGTGCTCTGGGCGGCGATGGGCGTGGTGACGACTTGGAGCTGGATGAACGCGGCGTCTTCGCCGAGGCGGTCGGTCGTCCGGGCCACCGCGATGTTGCGCAGATACTTCTGCATCATCACGGCGCGGGCCGACCGCGACTCGTCGCTGCCGCCGTGCAGTTCGAGGTACGACGTCCAGGCCCGGCGCAGCTCGTTCTGCGCGGTGTGGCTGGGAAACGGGCTGTGCTCGACCGCCGCGTTGTCCACAGCAGTCAGGTCGAACCACTCGCTCACCCGCACCGTGCCGTCGGCCGCGGTGCGCGCCGTGCGCGCGGAGATCTGCCGGTTGACGGAGTCCGGGTCAGGCGCGAAGAGCCGCCAGTTCTGCTCGAAGAGCGGATAGACCCAGGCGTTGATCTGCCGGCTGTAGCGCTGCGAGACGGCGTTGGAAGGCGCGATGTGCAGGAACACGAGCGCCGCGTGGGTCAGCACGGTCGCCAGACAAAGGAATACGACGGTACGCACCCCCGCCCTCAGTACGCGGGAAGTGGCCGGTACTCCGGCGGGGCCGGATTTCCGCACCTCCGCCGAGTCCGGTCTCCGAGCCGTGTCGGCAGTTCTCACGACGTCAACCGCCTCAATTGACGCCACCGAATCAATTCCGCCCGGCACCGGCACCCACCCTGTCTTTTTCATATCAGCTACTCACGCCCGGAGTTTTCGCGGGGTTTCCTGGGGACGCCGCGCGGTGGAATCGATGAGATTCCAC
>NZ_JBHUZM010000121.1:0-23176 GCF_042667665.1 Streptomyces sp. NPDC057307
GAGCCCGATCGGGCCCCTCCGGCGACCGGGGACGAACCCGGCCCACACAAAACCCCTACGCAAGGCTTCCGCATCCCGCGAGCCATCGGGATACTGTATGCAATGGCGCGGCCACAAGCCATGACTCATGAGGGAGCGCAGCGTGAAAAGCAGCGCAAGAAGGCGGGATCGCACGCCGAAGACCTACGCCAGGCTCGAACACCCGCTGGTGCGGGACGAGAAGGGCGGCCCGTTCCGGCAGGCGACCTGGGAAGAAGCACTGGACCGGGCGGCCGAGGGACTGGGTGCCGCGCGCGGCGCGTTCGGCATGTTCTCCTGCGCACGGGCCACCAACGAGATGAACTACGTCGCGCAGAAGTTCGCGCGTGTGGTCATGGGGACCAACAACGTCGACTCCTGCAACAGGACCTGCCACGCCCCGAGCGTCGCCGGTCTCTCCGCGGCCTTCGGATCCGGCGGCGGCACCTCCTCGTACGCGGAGGTCGAACACACGGATCTGATCGTGATGTGGGGCTCCAACGCCCGCTTCGCGCACCCGATCTTCTTCCAGCACGTTCTCAAGGGGATCAGGAACGGCGCGCGGATGTACGCCGTCGACCCCCGGCGCACCACCACCGCCGAGTGGGCCGAGAGCTGGATGGGGCTCAACGTCGGTACGGACATCCCGCTCGCCCACGCCGTGGGCCGCGAGATCATCCACGCCGGCCTGCACAACAAGGCGTTCGTCGAGCAGGCCACCACCGGCTTCGAGGAGTACGCGGCCGAGGTCGAGCCATGGACGCTCACGGTCGCCGAGAAGGTGACGGGCGTACCCGCCGCGGCGATCCGCGACCTCGCCCACGCCTACGCCCGCGCCGAGCGGGCCCAGTTGTGCTGGACGCTCGGTATCACCGAGCACCACAACGGCACGGACAACGTCCGGGCGCTGATCAATCTGTCGCTGCTCACCGGGCACGTCGGACGGTACGGCTCCGGGGTCCAGCCCCTGCGCGGACAGAACAACGTGCAGGGCGGCGGCGACATGGGGGCCATCCCCAACCGGCTGCCGGGCTTCCAGGACATCCTCGAACCGGATGTACGGCGGAAGTTCGAGACCGCGTGGGACACCGTGATCCAGCCCCACTACGGCCTCAACCTGACCGACATGTTCGAGGCGATGGAGACCGGCGACCTCAAGGCCGTCTACTGCATCGGCGAGAACCCCGCGCAGTCCGAGGCCGACAGCGAGCAGGCCATGACCCGGCTGAAGGCGCTCGACTGCCTGGTCGTGCAGGACATCTTCCTCACCAAGACGGCCGAACTGGCGGACGTCGTCCTGCCCGCCACCGCCGCCTGGTGCGAGACCGACGGCACCACCACCAACAGCGAGCGCCGGGTCCAGCGCGTACGCAAGGCGCTCGACCCGCCGGGCGAGGCACGCGAGGACATCGACATCATCTGCGACCTGGCGGGCCGGCTCGGACACCCGTGGAAGTTCGCGGACGCGGAGACCGTCTGGAACGAGCTGCGCGCCCTGTCGCCCGACCACCACGGGATGACGTACGAGCGGCTGGCCGAGCACCAGGGCATCCAGTGGCCGTGCCCCGACACCGAGCGGCTCGAACCCACCTATCTGCACGGCAGGTTGTGGGACGCGGACCCCGCCAGGCGCGGCAGGCTCGCCCCGTTCGGCATCGTGAAGCACGACCCGCCGGTGGATCTGACGGACGATCAGTACCCGATCAGGCTCACCACCGGACGGCGGCTCGACTCGTACAACACCGGTGTGCAGAGCGGGAGTTTCGCCTCCCCGCTGCGCCGCGGCGAGTATCTGGAGCTGTGCCCGGAGGACGCGAAGTCGTACGGGGTCGAGGTCGGCGAGGAGGTCCAGATCTCCTCACGGCGCGGCACGGTGCGGGCACCGGTGTGGATCGACCCCGGGCTGCGTCCCGGACTGGCCTTCATGACCATGCATTTCCCGGACGAGGTGGACACCAACCAGCTGACGATCGAGGCGAACTGCCCGATCGCCGGCACGGCCGAGTTCAAGGCGTCGGCCATCCGGATCGAGAAGTTGCCCGCGAGCGCGACAGAGATGTCCGCGACAGCAGCGAGGAGCTGAGAATCAGTGGACCTGCACTTCGGTGACAGCAAACCGACGGACGAGGAACGCGCGGCGGTCGACTCGCTGCTCGGCCCCGCGACGTCGGCGTGGGAAGGCGCGGAGGACCGCTCCGACGGAGATCTGCGCTGGGCCCGCGGTGGTCGCGAAGCACGCGAACGGCGCGACCTGCTGTTGCCGGGGCTGCACGCCGTCAACGACCGCGTCGGCTGGATCAGCGAGGGCGCGCTCGCCTACCTGTGCCGGCGGCTCACGGTGCCGCCGGCCGAGGCGTACGGCGTGGCGACGTTCTACGCGATGTTCGCGGTCAAGCCCCGGCCCGCCAAGGTGCTGCACGTCTGCACCGACCTGGCGTGCGCGGCGAAGGGGTCCGAGAAGGTCTGCGCGGCTCTGGAGGAACGGATAGGGGCCCCGGGCGCGGCGGCCGACGGCGTCGTATGGCAGTCGAGCCCGTGCCTGGGGCTGTGCGAACGGGCCCCGGCCGCACTGGTGTTGCAGGCGGGCACCCCGTCCGACACGGTGCCCGCGCAGCGCGACCCCCGGCTCAAGGACGTCGGCGCCTCGGCCCTGGCGAACCGCCGGGACCGGCCGGAGGAAACGGACGGCGGTGACGGCGGCGGCGCCGACGTCACCCCCATCCGGGCCGACCTCGCCCCGAACGGCGCGGTCGTCACTCCCCTGCGCAGGCCCGTCAACGGCACCTCGGCCGAACCCGCCCCCCGGCGGCAGGCGTTCGCCGTCGTCGCACCGGCCACCGTCGACGCCCTGGTCGACGCCGCCACCGCCCCGGAGGACGCCCCCGAGGAACCCTCCGCCGCCCTCGCCGTACCTCAGGCCGGGCAAGAGGGACTGCTGCTGCTCCAACGGGTCGGCGTCGTCGACCCGTACAGCATCGACGACTACCGCTCCCACGGCGGATACAGCGCCCTGCGACGGGCCTTCGACATCGGACCGGCCGGAGTGATCCGCGAGGTCTCCGACGCCGGACTGCTCGGCCGGGGCGGCGCCGCCTTCCCCACCGGGCGCAAGTGGCAGGCCACCGCGTCCCAGCCCGAGCGGACGCATTACCTGGTCTGCAACGCCGACGAATCCGAACCCGGCACCTTCAAGGACCGGGTGATCATGGAGGGCGACCCGTTCGCCCTGATCGAGGCCATGACCATCGCCGGCTACGCCACCGGCGCCCACGTCGGCTACCTCTATCTGCGCGGCGAGTACCCGCGCGCCCTGCACCGGCTGGAGAACGCCCTCACCCAGGCCCGCCTGCGCGGCTTCCTCGGTGACGACGTCCTCGGCCAGGGCTACGCCTTCGACATCGAGATCCGCCGGGGCGCCGGCGCGTACATCTGCGGCGAGGAGACGGCCCTCTTCAACTCCATCGAGGGCTTCCGCGGCGAACCGCGCTCCAAGCCGCCGTTCCCGGTGGAGAAGGGCCTGTTCGGCAAACCGACCGCCGCCAACAACGTCGAGACGCTGATCAACGTGCTGCCCATCCTGACGATGGGCGCCGAGGCATACGCCGCGATCGGCACCGAGAACTCCACCGGACCCAAACTCTTCTGCGTCTCCGGCAACGTGGCGCGGCCCGGCATCTACGAGCTGCCGTTCGGCGCCACACTCGGCGAACTCCTCGACCTCGCGGGCACACCGACCGAGATCAAGGCAATCCTGCTCGGCGGCGCGGCCGGCGGTTTCGTACGGCCCGACGAGCGGGACATCCCGCTCACCTTCGAAGGCACCCGGGCCGCCGGCACCACCCTCGGCTCCGGCGTGATCCTGGTCATGGACGACACCGTCGCCCTGCCCCGGACACTGCTGCGCATCGCCGAGTTCTTCCGCGACGAATCCTGCGGTCAGTGCGTGCCCTGCCGGGTCGGCACCGTCCGCCAGGAAGAAGCGCTGCACCGCATCAAGGACCGCACGGGCGCCGAGGCGTCCGACGACCTCGCGCTGCTGCGCGAGGTCGGACAGACCATGCGCGACGCCTCCATCTGCGGTCTGGGACAGACCGCGTGGAACGCCGTCGAGTCCGCCATCGACCGTCTGGGGGCTTACAAGTGACCGTCATACCTCTTCAACTGCCGCGCCGTCTGCTTGAGTTCACGCTCGACGGCGAGGCCACCCGGGTCCCCGAGGGCTCCACGATCCTGGACGCCTGCCGGGCCGCGGGCAAGGACATCCCGACGCTCTGCGAGGGCGACACCCTCACCCCGAAGAACGCGTGCCGCGTCTGCGTCGTGGAGGTCGAGGGCGCCCGTACGCTCGCCCCGGCGTGCTCACGCCGGGCGGAGGCCGGGATGACGGTCCTCACGGACTCCGAGCGCGCCAGGACCAGCCGCAAGGTCGTCCTGGAACTGCTCGCGTCGTCCACCGACCTGTCCACGACACCGCGCGCGGCCGAGTGGATCAAGGAGTACGAGGCCAAGCCCGACCGGTTCGGGCCCGACGCCGCCCGCGTCAACGAGACACCGAAGATCGACAACGATCTCTACGTCCGGGACCTCGACAAATGCATCCTCTGCTACAAATGCGTCGACGCCTGCGGCGAGCAGTGGCAGAACACCTTCGCCATCTCCGTCGCCGGCCGCGGCTTCGACGCCCGGATCTCCACCGAGCACGCCGTGGCACTCCCCGAATCGGCGTGCGTCTACTGCGGCAACTGCATCGAGGTCTGCCCCACGGGCGCCCTCAGCTTCAAGTCGGAATTCGACATGCGCGAGGCCGGGACCTGGAACGAATCGGCGCAGACCGAGACCACGACAATCTGCGCGTACTGCGGCGTGGGCTGCAACCTCACCCTGCACGTGCAGGAGAATGAGATCGTCAAGGTCACCTCACCGCACGACAACCCGGTGACCCACGGCAACCTGTGCATCAAGGGCCGCTTCGGCTACCAGCACGCACAGCAGCACTGACAGACCCACGGCACGAGGCACCACGACGCTTCGTCCGACCGAACGAGGAACGGGGAGGACCACCATGGGACGGGTCACCGAGCGCCGCCGCACCATCCGCATCAGGGACGGTGCCGTCACCTCCCGCCCCGACACCCTCGTCGCCGAGGAACCCATGGAGATCCGGCTGAACGGCAAGCCGCTCGCCATCACCATGCGCACCCCCGGCGACGACTTCGCGCTCGCCGCCGGATTCCTCGTCAGCGAAGGCGTCCTCGGCTCCGCCGAGGACGTCCGCTCGATCGTGTACTGCGCCGGGGCCACGGACGACGGAAGAAACACCTACAACGTGGTGGACGTCCAGCTCGCACCCGGCGTCCCGATGCCGGACATCACGCTGGAACGCAACGTCTACACCACATCCTCGTGCGGCCTGTGCGGCAAGGCCAGCCTCGACGCCGTACGCACCACGGCGCGCTTCCCGATCGCCGACACTCCCCCGGTCCGCGTCGAACCCGCTCTGCTCTCCCTCCTCCCCGACCGGTTGCGGGCGGCACAGCAGGTCTTCGACCGGACCGGGGGTCTGCACGCGGCGGCCCTGTTCTCCGAAGACGGTGAACTGCTCGACATCCGGGAGGACGTGGGCCGCCACAACGCCGTCGACAAACTCGTCGGACGAGCACTCCAGCAAGGACTGCTGCCACTGTCACGAGTGATCCTGCTGGTGTCCGGCCGCGCGTCCTTCGAACTCGCGCAGAAGGCGGTGATGGCCGGAATTCCGGTCCTGGCGGCGGTCTCCGCACCGTCGTCGCTCGCCGTCGACCTCGCCGCGGAGACCGGGCTGACCCTCGTCGGCTTCCTCCGCGGCCCCTCCATGAACGTGTATGCCGGCGACGACCGCATCGCCCTCCACAGCGAGGTGTGACGCGCTGCCGCTGCACGGGATACACGGGATAAGGACCCGGCCGGCGGGGAGCGCCCCCTGCGCCGGCCGGGTCCCTCCCCCTTTTTGGGGGCTCGGTTCGCCTCCGGGCGCTTAAAGCCACTGTCGACGGTCGACCGTGCTCAGTTTGCTCGTTCCTCACAAACCTCCGCGCGCTCTCCCTTTCGACAGCGGCGCGCCCTTCGGCTCACTCGCCAGGGTGCCCCGCTCGGCCGGCTCTACGCCGGGAGGCCCTCCCGTGCGGGGTCCTTCGGGAGGGGCGTGCCCTTCGGTTCATCCTGTGGTGGCTCATCCGGCTCGGGGTCCAGTGAACGGCGCTTCGCGATCATCGCGCAGACCACCAGCTGCAGCATGTGGAACAGCATCAGCGGCATGACCGCCAGGCTGGCCTGCGCGCCGAACAGCACGCTCGCCATCGGCAGCCCGGCCGCGAGGCTCTTCTTCGACCCGGCGAACTGGATCGCGACCCGGTCCGCCCGGCCGAAGCCCAGCCGCCGCGCCCCGTACCAGCTGAGCGTCAGCATCGCCGCGAGCAGCACCACCTCGACCGCGAACAGGGCACCGAGCCGGCCCGGAGTCACCTGGTGCCAGATTCCCGCGACCATGCCCTGGCTGAAGGCCGTGTAGACGACCAGCAGGATCGATCCGCGGTCCACCCGGCCCAGCAGCGTGCGGTGCCGGGTGAGGAACCCGCCGACCCAGCGCCGTAGCAACTGCCCCGCCACGAACGGCAGCAGCAGTTGGGCCACGATCCGCAGCAGCGAATCGGGCGAGAAGCCGTCCGCGCCGCCGCCGAGGAGCAGGGCGGCGAGGAGCGGCGTGACCACGATGCCCGCGATGCTGGAGAAGGACCCGGCGCAGATCGCCGCCGGCACGTTGCCGCGTGCCATGGAGGTGAAGGCGATGGACGACTGGATCGTCGACGGCACCAGGCAGAGGAAGAGCAGCCCGCTGTACAGCTCCGGTGTCAGGACGAAGGGCACGAGCCCGCGCGCGGCCAGCCCCAGCAGCGGGAAGACCAGGAATGTGCAGGCCAGGACGGTCAGATGGAGCCGCCAGCTCTTGAGCCCGTCCATCGCCTCGCGGGTCGAGAGCCGGGCGCCGTAGAGGAAGAAGAGGAGCGCGACCGCGCCGGTCGACGCCCCGCCGGCGACGTCCGCGGCGGTACCGGACGCGGGCAGCAGTGCCGCGAGGGCGACGGTGCCGAGGAGGGCGAGGATGTACGGGTCGACGGGCAGCCGGGACGGCAGCCGCCGGGGCGGGGAGGAGGACGAAGGGGACGTGGTGCGGCGGCGGTTCATGTGCTCCACTGGCTCTTGCTGTGCTCTGGATCTCGTACACGGGGGGACGCCTGGGGACGCGTCGCGGATCCGGTCCGGGTTCCGGGACGGATCGCGCGCTCTCCATGGTCCAGGCTCGGAGCTTGATCGGGAATCCCGCATACGGCTCTGACTGTCATCACGTTCCGCGATGACGCGCACTACCCTGTGCCGCATGTACGACATGTACGACCCCGCACAGCTCCGCACCTTCCTGGCCGTGGCGCAGACCCTGAGTTTCACGCAGGCCGCGCGGCGGCTGGACGTACGGCAGTCGACGGTCAGCCAGCACGTACGGCGGCTGGAGGCCGCGGCCGGGGACCGGCAGCTGTTCACCCGGGACACGCACAGCGTGGAGCTGACCGAGGACGGCGAGGCCATGCTCGGCTTCGCCCGTACGATCCTCGCGGCCCACGAGCGCGCGGCGGCGTACTTCTCCGGGACCCGGCTGCGCGGCAGGCTCCGCTTCGGCGCCTCCGAGGACTTCGTCCTGACGCGGCTGCCCGAGATCCTGGAGTCGTTCCGTACCGACCACCCCGAGGTGGATCTGGAGCTGACCGTCGAGCTGTCCGGCACGCTGCACGAGCGGCTGGCGGCCGGCGAGCTGGATCTGGTGCTGGCCAAGCGCCGGGGCGGCGACACCCACGGCGAGCTGGTCTGGCAGTCCACGCTGACCTGGATCGGGGCGCCGCATCTGCGGATCGACCCCGAGCGGCCGGTGCCGCTGATCCTGTTCCCGGCGCCCGGCATCACCCGCGCCCGCGCCCTTGAGGTCCTGGAGGCGGACGGCCGCGCGTGGCGCATCGCCTGTACGAGCGCGAGCCTGAGCGGACTGATCGCGGCGGCCCGCGCGGGGCTCGGCGTGATGGCGCACAGCCGGGGCCTGATCCCGCCGGGCCTGGTGCCGGTGCCGGCCCGCGCGGCGCTGCCGGAGCTGGGTGACGTGGACTTCGTCCTGCTGCACGGGCACGGGCACGGACGGCAGGACGCGAAGCCGGGCGGGCAAGGTCGTCACACCGGGGCCGGGGGGTCGTCGGACCGAAGCCCGGCCGACGCGCTCGCCGACGCCATCCTGGCGGGCGGCGACCGTCTGCACCGCCCCGCCGGCGCACGCTGACGCCTGCCCCTCACGCCCCACCGACCCCACCCGCCACCGACGAGAACCCGCCAGACCCAGGCGCTGGTACAGGCCAAGCCTCTCGCCCCTGGTGGGGGGCGTAATCGCACGGTACAGATTCGGTGGAGATTCCCCCCAGGCGCACTTACTCTACGGTCAGAAGCCCGTCCCCAGCCTCTCGCCGGAACCCGCCACCCGCCTCTGACCTGGAGCGATACCCCAAGACACCACTTCCGTCCGCTCCCTCCCGCCGGACTGCCCCTTGGGGTACCGTCACGGCGCCGTGCGGAGCGCCACAAGGAGCAGGTCATTGCGCGAGTTCACTGTCCGACCCATGGCGTCCGCGCCCCACGTGGGTGGGCTGGCGGACGTCGTATTCGATCATGCGACCACCGATCCCGACCGGGTCGCACTCGGCCGCAAGGGCGCCGACGGCCGGTGGCGGGACGTGAGTTCGGCCGGGTTCCGCGACGAGGTGCTGGCCCTGGCGAAGGGGCTGCTGGCGCAGGGCATCCGGTTCGGCGACCGGGTCGCGCTCATGTCCCGTACCCGGTACGAGTGGACGGTCTTCGACTTCGCGCTCTGGACGATCGGCGCCCAGTCCGTGCCGGTCTACCCGACGTCCTCCGCCGAGCAGGTCTTCTGGATGCTGTACGACGCCGAGGTGTCGGCCTGCGTGGTCGAGCACGAGGACCACGCGATGACCGTCGGCTCGGTGATCGACCGGCTCCCCCGCCTCAAGCGGCTGTGGCAGCTGGACTCCGGAGCCGTCGCCGAACTGACCGGGGCGGGCGCCGAGATCGACGACGAGGTCGTGCACCGGCACCGGCGGGCGGTCACCCCCGACTCCACGGCGACGGTCATCTACACCTCGGGCACCACCGGCCGCCCCAAGGGCTGTGTGATCACGCACGCGAACTTCATGTTCGAGACGGACACGATGATCGCCCGCTGGGAGCCGGTCTTCCACTCCAAGCGCGGCGACGAGGCGTCGACGCTGCTCTTCCTGCCGCTGGCGCACGTCTTCGGGCGGATGGTGGAGATCGCCGCGGTCCGGGGGCGGGTGAAGCTCGGCCACCAGCCGGTGATGCGGGCGAGTGAACTGCTGCCGGATCTGGCCGCGTTCCGGCCGAGCTTCATCCTGGCCGTGCCGTACATCTTCGAGAAGATCTTCCACGCCGCGCGCCGCAAGGCGGAGCGCGAGGGGAGGACGGGGCCCTTCGACAAGGCCGTGGACGTGGCGGTGAGGCACGCGGAGGCGATGGAGCAGCGGGCGTTCGGGCTCGGCCCCGGTCCGTCGACGGGGCTGCGGATCCAGCACCAGTTCTTCGAGAAGGCCGTGTACTCGAAGGTGCGCGACGCCATGGGCGGCCGGGTCAGGCACGCGATGTCGGGCGGTTCGGGGATGGACCGGCGGCTCGGCCTGTTCTTCGAGGGCGCCGGCGTCACGGTCTTCGAGGGGTACGGCCTGACCGAGTCCAGCGCGGCGGCGACGGCCAACCCGCCGGAGCGCACCCGGTACGGGACGGTCGGCCAGCCCATCCCCGGCACCACCGTGCACATCGCGAAGGACGGCGAGGTGTGGCTGCACGGCGCGCATGTCTTCGGGGGTTATCTCAACGACCCGAAGGCCACCGACGCCGTGCTGCGCGACGGCTGGCTCGCCACGGGCGACCTCGGGGCGCTCGACGAGGACGGCTATCTGACCATCACCGGACGGAAGAAGGAGATCCTGGTGACGTCGGGCGGCAAGAGCGTGTCTCCGGCCGGTCTGGAGGAGCGCGTACGGGCCCATCCGCTGGTCGCGCAGTGCATCGTGGTCGGCAACGACCGGCCGTACATCGCCGCGTTGGTGACCGTCGACCAGGAGGCGGTCGAGCACTGGCTCGCGATGCGGGACAAGGCGCCGCTGCGGCCGGCGGACCTGGTGCGCGACCCGGATCTGGAGCTGGAGATCCGGCGGGCGGTGGTGGCGGCCAACACGGCGGTGTCGCAGGCCGAGTCGATCCGTACGTTCCGGATCCTGGCCCATCCCTTCAGCGAGGAGCACGGGCTGCTGACGCCGTCGCTCAAGCTCAAGCGCAAGGCGATCGAGACGGCGTACGAGGTCGAGGTGAACGCGCTCTACCGCTGAGGGGCGTACGCGGGAGCGGGAATGCCGGGCAGGGAATGGGGAATGCCGGCGGGCCCGTGTTCGTTGTGGGCCTGACAGCCAACCGACGACGTAAGGATCCACCGCACGTGAGTAAGGTCCCCTCCCTCACCCTCAACAACGGCGTCGAGATGCCCCAACTGGGCTTCGGTGTCTGGCAGGTCCCCGACGACGAGGCGACGCGGGCGGTGAGTACGGCCCTGGAGGTCGGCTACCGCAGCATCGACACGGCCGAGATATACGGGAACGAAGAGGGCACGGGCAAGGCGATCGGCGCCTCCGGGATCGCCCGCGACGAACTCTTCGTCACCACCAAGCTGTGGAACTCCAAGAAGGAGACCTGGACGCGCGACCGTGTCCTGCGCGCGTTCGACGCGTCCCTGTCGAGGCTCGCCCTCGACCATGTCGACCTCTATCTGATCCACTGGCCGCGCGCCGTGCGTGACGACTACCTCACGATCTGGCGCGCGTTCGAGGAGATCGCCGAGAGCGGCCGGGCCAGGGCCATCGGTGTGTCCAACTTCCACCCGCCGCAGCTGCGACGGGTGTTGGCCGAGACGTCGGTCGTGCCCGCGGTCAACCAGGTGGAGCTGCACCCGCAGTTCCAGCAGGCCGAGGTGCGTGCCCTCGACGCCGAGCACGGCATCGTGACGGAAGCCTGGTCGCCGCTGGGCTCCGGCAAGGGGCTGCTGGAGGTCCCGACGGTCCTGGCGATCGCCAGGAAGCACGGCAGGACCGCCGCGCAGACCGTGCTGCGCTGGCACCTTCAGCTCGGCAACGTGGCGATCCCGAAGTCCGTGACGCCGTCGCGGATCAAGGAGAACTTCGACCCGTTCGGCTTCGAGCTGGACGCCGAGGACCTGGCGGCGCTGGCCGCCCTGGACTCCGGCACCCGGCTCGGCAGCGACCCGGACACGTTCGACAGCTGAGGCGGCGCTGTCGGGCTGCCGCTTGTGTCCTCGGTCGCCGGACGGACCGGCGCTCCCGTTCTCCGTCGCCGGACCGGCGTGAAGCCCGTCCGGCGACCGGGGGGCAAGCCTGGCCCACGAGCCGCGCGATCCCGTCAACGCTCCCCGGCCACAGCACCGGGTGCGATGTCCGCGAGAGCCGGACGGGCGGCGCCGGCGCGTCCGGCATCGGGAACGGCCCCCTCCCGGTGCTCACCCAGTTCACGGCCCAGCAGGGCCAGCCCGGCGAGCAGGCAGACCATGCCCGCGGGCACACTCCAGTGGTTGCGGCCGAAGCCCATGCCGATCGCCATCACGACGGTCCCCGCGGTCACCAGCGCGGCCGACGTGGGCGTACCACGCCGTACCACCGCGGCCAGGATCGCGAAGACGACCAGTCCGACGAAGATCACCTGCGCCCCGATGCCGTAGACGACCGCCTCGGCGCCGGGGATCTCCTTCACCCCGGCGAAGGCGTCCTTGAGTTCGGCGCTGTTCGCCGAGGTGAAGCCGCCCGCGAGGTCGATGGTCAGTTGGACGATGTTCGCCAGCGCGCTGAGCAGGACGACCACGACGCTCGTGTTCAGCGCGATCCGCTGCCCCCTGGTCCGCGCCCCGGCGCTCTCGCGGAAGCGCAGGGCCATCGCGGCGAACAGCACGAAGCCCACGAGCCACACCGCGTGCGCGGCCGTCCACCAGCCGCCCGGCTCGGACTGCCCGTCGATCGGGCGCATCAGCAGCCAGCCGCCGAGGAAGAGTGCGGGCGCCGCCGCGAACAACGTGCTGGTGGTCGGTCGATTCATGTGCGTCAGGTTCATGCTCGAACCTTCCCAGCGGCCCGCCGGCACGTCACTCGGGGCGCCACCCGAACCCTCCCTGGGGCTATCCCCCGCTCACCAACTCCGTTTTCCCCGCGCGGTGTTCCTGCGGGCTGATGCCCCGTACCCGCTTGAACGCCGCGCTCAGCGCGAACGAGCCGCCGTAGCCGACCTGCCGGGCGATCGACTCGACCGTCGCGTCCGTCTCCCGCAGCCGGTCGGCGGCCAACGACAGCCGCCAGTCGGCGAGATACGCCATCGGCGACTCCCCCACCAGCGCGGTGAAGCGCCGGGCGAGCGCAGCGCGCGAGACCCCGCACCTCGCGGCGAGCGACGCGACGGTCCAGGGGTGGGCCGGTTCGTGTCGGAGCAGCCGCAGCGCCGGGCCCACCACGGGGTCGCCCATCGCCCGGTACCAGCCGGGCGCCGCCGCGTCGGGGCGGGAGAACCAGGTGCGCAGCGCGGCGATCAGCAGCAGGTCGAGCACCCGGTCGAGTACGACGCTCTGGCCGGGGTCGTCCCGGGAGATCTCCTCGTCCAGGATCGGCAGCAGCGGACAGTCCCACGCGTCGGCGGGCAGCCGGAGCACGTCGGGCAGTGCGTCGAGCAGCCGCCGGCTGACCTCTCCCGCCATCTGGTAGGTACCGACGAGCATCGTCGACGCTCCGTCGGGTGCGTTGCCCCAGGTCCGTACGCCCAGCCGCATGGACTGGGCGAGCGGTTCGCCGCGCAGGGTGTGGCAGGTGCCGCCGGGGCCGATGCGGGCGTGCGGTGTGCTGCCGGGGGCGTCGGTGACGGTGTACGCCTCCGGGCCCCGCACGATCGCGATGTCGCCGGGGCGCACCTCGACGGGCGCCCGGTCGGTGTCGTGGACGATCCACGCCTCGCCGCGGGTGACGCACATCAGGGTGAGCGGGGCGTGGTCCTCGATCCGTACGGACCACGGCGGTTCCATCACCATGCGCAGCAGGAAGGCGCCGCGGGCACGGGGTCCGTCGAGAAGTCCGTCGAGTGCGTCCATACCAGCCAGATTAAACGGCCGGATCGACCGGGCGGACGGCCCTCGGCGGCTCAGTCGGCGCCGTGCGTGGGGGCGATCTCCTCGACCCGGGCGGCCAGATCGAAGTCGCGGTCGGTGATCCCGCCCACGTCGTGCGAGTTCACCGCCACATCGACGGTGTTGTAGCCGAGGGTGAGGTCGGAGTGGTGGTTCAGCTCCTGCTGGATCCGTGCGACGTGCACGACCATCGCCGTCGCGGCGAAGTGGTCGGCGAGCCGGTAGCTCCGGGTGATCCTCCCGTCCTCCACGGACCACTCGGGCAGCGCCGCCAGCCGGTCCGCGATCTCCTGCGGTGTCAGTGATTCCTTGGCCATCGCTCACTCCTCACGGGGCCCGCCGGGGACCCTCGCCAGTTCGGGGGACGCGGTGTCGAGCGGCACCGTGTAGGAGCGTACGAGCCCGAGCTGCACGGACTGCCGGGGCAGTACGGCGTCGAGCATCCAGTCCGTCGCGACCCGAATCCGGTTCCCCGGCATGGCCGCCAGGTGGTAGCCGCGGGTGACGGCCCCGGCGAGCGCGCCGGAGAGCGGTACCCCGAGGGGGTTGGCCGCGGCCTTGACCCCGCCGAGGTCGACGAGGAAGCCGAGATCGTGGTGGGAGTACGTCTGCCGCTCCCCGTATCCGAGGGACGCGGCCACGTTGCGGCCGGCCACCTTGCCCTGGCGGGCGGCGTGCTGCGCGGTCATGGGTGTGTACCGGCCGGGCCTGGTCAGGTCGGGTACGGCGGCCGCGTCACCGCACGCGAAGACCTCGGGGTGGCCGGGCACGCCCAGCTGCGGATCGACCAGCAGTCTGCCGCGTTCGACGGGCAGTCCGACCTCGGCGACCAGCGGGTCGGGCCGTACGCCGACGCACCAGACGAGGGTCCGGGTCTCGACGAAGTCCCCGTCGTCGAGCTGGACACCCCTCGGGGTGGCCTCCGTGACCGAGGTGCCGGTGCGGACGTCGACGCCGCGCCCGCGCAGTACGCGGTCGGCGGTGTCGGAGAGTCTGCTGTCCAGCTCGGGCAGGACCCTGGGCGCGACGTCGAGGAGCAGCCAGCGCGGGGTCAGTTTCCGCTCCCAGCCGGGCTGTCTGCGGATCAGGGCGTCGGTGAAGAGCTTGCCCTGGGCGGCGACCTCGGTGCCGGTGTAGCCCGCGCCGACCACCACGAAGGTGGTGCGTGCGGCGCTGTCGGCGGGGTCTCCGGCGGCGGCGAGTTCTATCTGGCGGGTGACGTGGTCGCGCAGGTACAGGGCTTCGGGCAGGCCCCGGAAGCCGTGGGCGTACTCGGCGACGCCCGGGATGGGCAGCAGTTTGTTGACGCTGCCGACGGCGAGGACGAGCCGGTCGTACGTCAGCTCGCCCCGCTCGCCCTCGGGGCCGGTGTACCGCACGAGCCGTCTGTCCAGGTCGATGTGGCCCGCCTCGCCGAGTACGACGCGTACGCGGGGCAGCGAGCCGGGAAGGGAGACGGTCACCCGGCGTGGTTCCAGGATTCCGGCGGCCACCTGGGGCAGGAGCGGCAGGTAGAGGAAGTAGTCGGTGGGGTTGAGCAGGACGACTTCGGCCTCGTCCCGTACGCGCCGGGAGAGCGTACGGGCGGCCTCGAAGCCGGCGAACCCGGCTCCGACGACGACGATGCGGGAACGGCTCACGTTCGACTCCGGACTGTGCGTATCGGGTCGTACGGACTACTGCCCCCTACGCCATTATCCTCCCGTCCGCCGGTACTGCGACCTGATCTCGGCGGGCGTGAGCACCCGGTCGAAGAACATCAGGTCGTCCATCCGGCAGTCGCAGGGATTGCCCTCCTGGGTGTTCTGCGGATAGCTGCCGCCGATCTTGATGCCGCGCGGATCGGTGGGCGACGCGGCGTCGGGTTCCGGTGGCCCGTCCACCGCCCACGGGTCGCCGGGCACGGTGTACCGGCCGGGCAGCGGGCGGCCGTCGCGGTACAGCGCCATCGTGCCGGTGTCGAAGTCGAACGTCGCGGCGAGGGACACCCAGGTGTCGGGCGGCAGGATCTGCCGCCAGTCGGCGTCGGCGGCGTACGTCTGTGAACGCCCGCCGTCCAGGCGGCGGCCGAGGGCGACGACCTTCATCTCCCCGTCGACGGTGATGAGTTCGAGCAGGGCGCGTACGTCGTGGCCCTGCGAGGTGCCCGAGAGGATCCCGGCGAGGCCGATCGCGTCGTAACGGTCGTCCGGGTCGGGGGTGTTGGTGTTGGGCGCGGGGTTCTCGGCGGTCATCCGGAACCAGCCCATGACGGTGGCCTGCCGGCTGCCGTTGAAGGCGTGCAGGGTCGGCACCCCCCGCGGGCCGTACACGCCGGCCTTCCAGTCGTCGGTGCTCGCGGTGGCGGGCGAGACCTGCCGGGTACGCAGCACCCGGCCGTGCCGCTCGTCGTCCCGGACCCGGGACCGGTCGCCGCCGTTGACGAGGTCGAGCGTGGTGCCCGAGCGGCCCCGGTCCCGCTCACGGGCCGGGTCGCCGGGGACGGGGTGCTCGAAGTCGTACGCGACGACGGGGCGCGGCAGGTGCGCGGCCACGGGCTCACTCGTCGGGGCGAACGCCGTGACCAGCAGCGTCGTGGCCAGGGCGAGGATCGGGGCGGCTCGGCGCCTCGGAGTGTCAGCGCGCATCGGTGACCTTCCAGATCTTCCCGTTGGCCTTCGCGAGGACGTACAGCTCCCCCGCGCGATCCGTGCCGAACCGCAGGTCGACCCGGTCGTCCCCGGCCAGCTCCGCCATCGAGGTCGTCGCGCCCGCCGTGTCGAGGACCGTGAACCGGTGGACCTCGGCGAGCGGCCCGCCGCGGCGCATGTCCGCCACGTCGGAGTAGAGGATCCGGCCCCCGACGCCCTCGGCGAAGACGTACTTGCCCCGCAACTCCGGGATCTCCGCGCCCCGGTAGACGAAGCCGCCGATCAGCGCGTTGCCGCTGTCGGCGCACGGTGTGGCCGGGGGCGGGACGTGGTCGAAGGCCGCGACCGGGTAGGTGTAGCCGTACTGCTCGTCGTCGTCGGGGAGTTGGTAGACGCCACAGGTCGGGTTGCCCTCCTTGCGGTACTCGAAGGGTCCCTCGCGGTCGCTCCAGCCCAGGTTGTCACCGGCCCTGACGTCGTACACGGACTCGATGCGGTGCTCCCCGATGCTCCCGACGAACAGCTGGCCGCTGCCGCCGGAGTCCCAGCTGAACCGGTGCGGGTCGCGGAAGCCGTACGCGTAGATCTCGCCGAGCACGTACTGCCGCTGGACGAAGGGGTTGGCCGGGGGGATGCCGTACTTGCCGCCGGGGCCGTTGTGACCGCCCGGGTCGATGCGCAGGATCTTGCCCTGCGGTACGTACAGGTCCTGCGGCACCGAACTGCGCCAGCCGGCTCCGCCGTCCCCGGCCGCGATGTAGAGCAGCCCGTAATCCTCGTCCCCGGGGCGGGCGTTGGGGTTGAAGTTGATCTCCTGGATGGTGTGGAGGGTGCCCTGGAAGCCGAGCCGCATCACCTCGCGGCGTGAGCCGTCGAAGGTCGTGGCGGCCGGGTCGTCGGCCGTCCATTCGGTGACGACGCTGTGGACCACCGTGACTCCGCCGGAGGGCAGGTCGGGGCGTTTGCCCAGCGCTCCCCTGGCCTCGGTGTGGACGGTGTAGAACTTGCCGTTGTCGGCGAACTCCGGGTGGAACGCGACGAATCCGAAGCCGCTGCCGAGTCCCTGGTGGGACCAGAAGTCGGGGCCGACGGCCGCGCCGAGGTCCAGATATTCGGTGGGCGTGCCCGCGCTGTCCAGCAGGTGCAGTTTGCCGTTGAGGTCGGGGACGTACAACCGGCCCGATCCGTCGGGGACTTCACCGACGAAATTGATCCGGGCCCAGCGCTTCAGGCGGTCGTCGGTCGGCGGCGGTACCGGTGCCGACTTGGGGAGCGTCGAGAATTCGTCAAGAACCAGGCCAATTTCGGAGAGTGTCGGATCGGGCAGCGGATCGGCGATCGGCCCGTCCTCACGCGCGGCGGCCGGTGGCACGAACAGCGCCATCAGCAACACTCCCGCCGCGACGGCCAGTTGGCGTCTGGCTGTTCTGCCTGTTGTTCCGGGCTTGGGCATCCCGCTCACCTCATCGGCTCGGACGTACGGCACGGGCATACGGCTCCCGACTACGCAGAAAGCGCTTCCAGCGAAGCATCTGCGCCAAGTTACAAACGAGACAGAGGCGCGGCAAGGGGCCTGCGGCAAGCAAAGTGGCGCGCACACCGATTTCGGGCACAACAGCCCCATGAGACGGTCAAGTCAGCAGGGGCGCGTGGGGAGTCGGTCTCGAATGGCGGTACTGTGCGCGCGCGCCGTCATCCTGGACGGCGCAGTCAACGCGGAGGATTCAGTGACTGTATTCAACAGATCGTGGCGACGCCCCGGGGCGCTCGTGACGGTCGCGGCGGCGAGTGCGCTCGGTGTCGGCCTCTTCGTCGCCCCGGCGGTGGCGCACACTCCGGCCTGGGCCGTGACCTGCTCGGAGGTGAGCGTCGATCTCGTCAACTACACCGCCGACAAAGAGAACACGGTGACCCTGACGGTCGACGGCAAGGACCTGCTGGCCACCGAGAAGTTCGGTGGCGAGTTCCACAAGAAGATCGAACTGCCCGAGCACACGAAGGAACTGTCCCTCCACCTCGTGGTGGTGGACGGTTCGGGCAACGACGGTTCGCTCGACGACACCAAGACCGCGCCGGTCTGCGAGGGCACCGAGCCGGAGCCGGAGCCGACGCCGTCCACGACGCCGCCGACGGACAAGCCCGAGCCCACGCCGACCGAGGCGAAGCCCGAGCCGAGCAAGACGAGCGCGGCGGCCGAGGTTCCCTCGTCGCAGCCCAGCCCCGCCGGTGACGACCTCGCCGAGACGGGTTCCTCCAGCACCACGCCGCTGATCGCGGGCGCCGCCGCCGTCATACTCGTGGCCGGTGCGGGCATCACGTGGGCCGCGCGCAAGCGCCGCGCCGTGGGGAACTGACCCACCGCGCGACCATCGCTGACAGCTGCCGACGCACGGCGGGCACAACCGCCGACGGACGCAGAACCGCCGTCGGCCGACGGGCACTCAGGGGCCCGCCGGCCGGCGGCGGTGCCGTTTCCCGGTCGCAGGGGCGTCAGGGCTTCGCGGACCTGGCGACGCCCGGCAGCCGCTCCAGCAGGCCCCGCAGGTCGTCCGCGTGCTCCTCCTCCTGCGCGAGCAGATCCTCGAAGACCCGGCGCGTGGTGGGGTCGCCGTTGCCCAGCCACTGCGCGATCTCCGTGTAGGAGGCGATGGCCACCCGCTCGGCCACCAGGTCCTCCTTGATCATCTCGATCAGGTCCATGCTCGCGTCGTACTCCGCGTGCGAGCGCTTGGTGAGGGTGTCCGGGTTGAAGTCGGGCTCGCCCCCGAGCTGCACGATCCGCTCGGCCAGCTTGTCCGCGTGCTCCTGCTCCTCGCCCGCGTGCTCCAGGAATTCCGCGGCGACCGGCTCCGCGTACAGCCCCGTGGCGGTGTAGTAATGCCGCTTGTAGCGCAGGGTGCAGACGATCTCGGTGGCCAGCGCCTCGTTCAGAACCTGGATGACGCGCCCGACATCCGCCCCGTAGGCGTCCGTCACGGGGCCCTTCTCGATCTCCTTGCGCGCGCGGTCGCGAATCGTCTCGATGTCGGTGAGGAATTCGGCCATGACCGTTTACATCCTTTCTTTCCTGCTGCTGTCGCTGCTGTTGTGCCGACGGGTCCGCAGAATTCCCCGGCCCTGGAGTTTCCGGTCGCCTCGCGGGTTTCTGCCGAGATACGACTCCGCCGCGCGAATCGCCTCATGGGCGGTGCGGTGTCCCATGAGCACGCACAGGGTGTAGGCGACGTCGTCCAGCCGTCGCCGGCGCACGGAATTGTGCGGCTCTCGCAGGACCAGCTGCTCCCAGGTGCGGTAGCGGCGCAGAAGCTGGGCGAGCCCGGCCTTGTCCGGCAGAAGCATGTTCTTCTCCCGATTCCCGAAGTCGGCCCGGATGACCGGGCAACGGAAAAACACAGAGTTGTCCGGCTCGTCCCACAGTGCGCCGCTCACCCGTCGTCCGCAAACGGACACGTTCCGTGTTCACGCGCCGACGCCGTCGATCGACCGCTTCCGCCGGCGCGCCGTCCCGGTCAGCGCACCATCGCCGTTCCGGTGAGGAGCTTCACGGCCGCGGCGATCGAATCGGCGTCGATACCGGCGGCGCGCAGCTGCTCCCCGGGGGTCGCGGACCCCGGCATGTTCCGTACGCCGAGCCGCACCAGCCGGGGCGCCGGGCGGCCGTCGGAGAAGACCTCGGCGACGGCGTCGCCCAGACCGCCCTGCGGGTGGTGGTCCTCCACCGTGATCAGACAGCCGGTGTCCGCGGCGGCGGCCTGGAGCGTGACCTCGTCGGCCGGCTTGACCGAGTACATGTCCACCACCCGCACCGTGATGCCCTCGGCGGCCAGCAGGTCCGCCGCCACCAGGCACTCGTGGACGGTGATCCCGGAGCCGACGAGCGTCATCCGGTCGTCGATGGAGTGCCGCAGCACCTTGCTCCCGCCGACCGGGAACTGCTCGTCGGGGCCGTAGATGACCGGTGTCTTCGCGCGCAGCGTACGCAGATAGCTGACGCCCTCCAGTTCGGCCATCGCGGCGACGAGCCGGGTCGTCTGGTTGGCGTCGCACGGCTGGAGCACCGTACTGCCGTGCAGGGAACGGAACATGGCGAGGTCTTCGAGGCCCATCTGGGACGGCCCGTCCTGACCGATGGACACACCGGCGTGCGAGCCGACGACGCTGATCGACGCCCGGCTGACCGTGGCCATCCGCAGGAAGTCGTGGGCCCGGGTCAGGAAGGCCGCGAAGGTGGAGGCGTACGGGATCTGCCCGCACGCCTGCATGCCGACGGCGCAGGCCACCAGTTGCTGCTCGGCGATGTACAGCTCGAAGTACCGCTCGGGGTGCTCCTTCGAGAAGAACTCGGTACGGGTCGAGTCGCCGACCTCGCCGTCGAGCGCCACGATGTCGCCGCGCGCGGAGCCGAGCGCGGTCAGGGCCTGCCCGTACGCGTCACGGGTGGCGATCTCGTCGCCGACGTCGAAGCGCGGCAGGTTCAGATGGCCGACCTCGGGCCGGGCGTCGGCCAGCGCCGACGTGGGCTTGCGCACCTCGACCCGCATGGACCGCCGGCCGCCCAGCTCCTCGATGGCGCTCGCCGCGTCCGGGAGGGGCTTGCCGTGCATGCCTTCCTGGTCCTCGACGGCGGCGACCCCCCGGCCCTTCCTGGTGGCGGCGATGATCGCCGTCGGCTCGCCGAGGGTGGAGCGCGCCTCGTTGCAGGCCGCTTCGATCGCCTCGATGTCATGGCCGTCGATCTCGATGGTGTGCCAGCCGAAGGCGTGCAGCCTGCGGGCGTACGCCCCGAGGTCGTGCCCGTGGCGCGTGGGACCGCGCTGACCGAGCCGGTTCACGTCGACGATCATCGTCAGGGAGTCGAGATGCTGGTATCCGGCGTGCTCGGCGGCCTCCCAGATCGATCCCTCGGCCATCTCGCTGTCGCCGCAGAGCACCCACACCCGGTACGGGGCCTTGCCGAGCCGCTGCCCGGCGAGCGCCATCCCGACGCCCACCGGCAGGCCCTGCCCGAGCGAGCCGGTCGCCACGTCCACCCAGGGGAGCCGGGGCGTGGGGTGGCCTTCGAGCCGGCTGCCTTCCCGGCGGTAGGTGCGGAACTCCGACTCGTCGATGGCGCCGGCCGCGAGATACATGGAGTACAGCAGGGGCGACGCGTGGCCCTTGGAGAAGATCAGCCGGTCGTTCCCCGGGTGGTCGGGCTGGTCGAAGTCGTACGTGAGGTGGTTGGTCAGCAGGACCGCGCCGATATCGGCGGCGGACATCGAGGAGGTCGGGTGTCCGGAGCCCGCCAGATCGGCGACGCGGACCGAGTCGACCCTGAGCTGCTGCGCCAGTTCTGTCAGTAGTTCGGTACGCATGTCACTCCTCAACCTCACGGGAGACCTCACAGATACGACCGGGCGCGGCGGCCGGCCGCGCCGGTTCCACCCCCTATCCACCAGATTGCCCCACCTGAGGGGAGCCCGCAGAACGCGGCGCCCGGGCCGACGGCCGTCGGAACCCGGAGGCGGGTGCCCGCCGGGCCCGGCTACCGTCCACGTATGACATCTCGTACGTCGGGGACCGGGGTCGGGCCGCTGCTCAGGGGCTGGCGTGAACAGCGCCGGATCAGCCAGCTGGAGCTGGCGCTGCGCGCCGACTCGTCCGCCCGTCACATCAGCTTCGTCGAGACGGGCAGGTCCAGGCCGAGCGAGGCGATGATCCTGCGACTCTCGGAGCACCTGGACGTACCCGTGCGGGAGCGCAACACCCTGCTGCTGGCGGCCGGGTACGCGCCCCGCTTCACCGAGACCGCGATGGACGACCCGTCGATGGCGGTGGTGCGGGAGGCGCTGGAGCGGCTGCTGCGGGGGTACGAGCCGTATCCGGCGCTCGTGGTCGACGGGACGTACACGCTGGTGGCGGCCAATCGTGGCCTCGCCCTGCTCATGGAGGGCGTGCCCGAGCACCTGCTGGTGCCGCCGGTGAACGCGATGCGGGTCATCCTGCATCCGGAGGGGGCCGCGCGGCACATCCGCAATTTCCGGCAGTGGCGCGGTCATCTTCTGGACCAGATGGAGCGGCAGATCGCGCTCGACCGCTCCGACGCGCTGCGGGCGCTGTACGAGGAGGTCGCCGCGTATCCGCCGCCGGAGGGGGTCGACGACGGCCCGGACGAGACCGAGGACGCCGACGACGCGGCGGCGTTCGCGCTGAGGAACTTCGCCCTGCCGCTGCGGATCGAGCACGGGGGCCAGGTCCTGACGTTCCTGTCGTCCATCTCGACGTTCAACACACCGATGGACGTGACGGTCGCCGAGCTGGCGATCGAGACGTTCCTGCCGGCCGATCCGGCGACGGCGAAGTACCTCTTGTCGGCGCTGGGCTGAGGGCGGACCGGTCCACCGGGGCGGACCCCGCCGGACCGGTCCGGCGCGCCTCAGGACCTGTCGTGTCCGTCCCGGCGGGGCTCGGACGCGCGGGCCGGGGCGGGGGCGGTCGTGGGTGAGGTGGGGGTGGTTGCCGGGGCCTTGGCCTCGTGCTCGGCGGAGCGCGCCGCCTCGGCGCGCAGCAGGGCGTTGAGTACGGCGAACGGGTCGATGGGCATGGCTCTGTCCTCGCGGTGCGGTGGGGGTTGACCGGCTGGTGGGGTCGACGGGCACAGGGGCGTGCCGGACCTCTCAGCAGCGCAGCACCACGCGGCGGGTGGCCGGTGGGGCGGCCGGGGTGTTACCCGACGGGGCGACGGCTCCTCCGTACGGAGGGCGCGCTGCCCGCTCGCGCTTCCCGGCGCTCGGGCCGGCCGCCCCGCGCCCGGCCCTCGCCGACGCGGACTGCGCGGCCATCGCCGTGGTGTCGTGGTGCCCCTCCCCGGCGGGCTCGGGGACCGTCGACACGGCCGGGCGGGGTTCCGCGCCGCGCGCGGCCGACGCGCAGGGGTCGAGCGACATCCCCAGGAGGGTGCACAGCACCAGCAGCACGACGCACATGGCGGGACGGCCCGCCGTGGCGGGCCGGGCGCTGAGCGGTTCCAGGGCGCTGTTCACTCCGCACGACCTCCTGATCGTGCATCCTGTGCCCGCGCACGCCACCGTGCCCGCCGGGAGGCCGAGAACCGCTCTCCCGGGGGACACGGGTTACGCCGACCCGTGGAGGGCCGCCGCCCGGCGCCGTACGGGTCGCCGTGACCTGACGCCCACACGGTGACCGCGCGGTCACCGTG